>NZ_ALIY01000135.1:0-26349 GCF_000283035.1 Actinomyces sp. ICM58 | reverse complement strand
CTGCGCCGCGAGCCGCCCGCTCGGCTCGTCGTCTCGAAGGCCGGTCAGGCCCTGCCGCTCTCGGGCCGAGCCAGCTGTTTGGTGCCGCCGGGCCCAGCCGGCTGTTTGGACTGCGCCGCTGGGCCTAGCCGGCTGTTTGGACTGCACCGCCGGGCCCAGCCGGCTGTTTGGACTGCGCCGCCGGGCCTAGCCGGCTGTTTGGACTGCGCCGCCGGGCCCAGCCAAGCCTGTCGGGTCCGTGGACGTCCTTTCGGGTAGGTCCGCATGTGAGCTTGTGACGGGGGTTGTGCACCCGATCTGTAGGCATTGCACCCCTTCTGTTCGGGTGCAGCGCGACGTAACGGGTGTATCGCCGCGTAACGGGTGCAATGCCCCTTAGCGGGTGTGTCGAGTCCCGGGTTTTGTGGAGGCTTGTTGAGGCCGCTTCCTTTCGTGTTGTTGTGTGTTGATTGTCTGCTTGTTGTGGTGTGATGCCGCCCAGGGAGAGGGGGCGGCGGGTGTTGTACCAGTGGACCCAGGCGGCGGTTTCGCGTTCGCATGTTTCTCGGCCTGTCCAGGTCTTGGCCGGATCGTGTATGGGGCATCGTCATGGTTTCCCAACAACGTCGCATGCAATTTCCCTGTCAACCTTTTATATATTGAAATAGTGTCGTTGCAATTCCAACGTTTCTGGGTGATGAGAAAAGTTCGGTCAACCGAATTGCATGCGACTTTTGGGAGGGCGGCGCAGAGGTTGCCTTTGAACCGAACGTGCCAAGGCCTCGGGGAGCTGCCGCGGCCTCGTCGTATGCGCACCCCGCGCCCCAGCCTCGTCCCGACTGAGCAGGGCGCCCGGGCCTCGTCCCGCGCAAGCGAGGAACCGAGGCTGTGTTTGCCGTCTCAGCTTAGGTTGCCCTTGGCCTTTGGGCGCTAGACTTGGTGCCCAGGTGCGCGCACTCGCGCGCGGTCACGAAGAAGGAGAACTCGCTTGGCACCGCTCAACGTTGCCGTCATCGGCGCCGGTCCCGCTGGCATCTACGCGTCGGACATCCTGTCGAAGTCGGGGCTCGAGGTGAATATCGACCTTTTCGAGCGGCTTCCCGCCCCCTACGGGCTTGTGCGCTACGGCGTGGCGCCCGACCACCCGCGCATTAAGCAGATCATCGTCGCCCTGTACAAGATCCTCCAGCGCGGAGACATTCGCCTGCTCGGCAACGTCGAGGTGGGCCGCGACGTGACGATTGACGACCTGCGCGACCACTACGACGCGATCATCATCGCGACCGGTGCGGACCGCGACCATCCGCTCGACATTCCCGGCGTGGACCTGCCCGAGTCCTACGGCGCCGCTGACTTCGTGTCCTGGTACGACGGCAACCCGGACTACCCGCGCACGTGGCCGCTGAAGGCCCGCGAGGTCGCGGTCCTTGGTGTGGGGAACGTGGCTCTGGACGTCTCGCGTGTCCTCGCCAAGCACGCCGAGGACATGCTCAAGACTGAGGTGCCGGCCAACGTCGCCGAGGCCCTGGCCGACAACCCGATCACGGACGTGCACGTGTTCGGCCGCCGCGGTCCGGCGCAGGTGAAGTTCACGCCGCTGGAGCTGCGCGAGCTGGGCAAGGTGCCGGACGTGGACGTCATCGTCTCGGAGGAGGATTTCGACTTCGACGAGGGGTCTGAGGAGGCGCTGCGCGCGTCGAACCAGCAGCGCCAGGTCGTCAAGACCCTGACGAACTACGCGATGGCCGATCCCGAGGAGCACACGGCGTCGCGTCGCATCCACATCCACCTGTTCCAGGCCCCGGTCGAGATCGTCGCTGACGAGCGCGGCCACGTGAAGGCGCTGCGCACCGAGCGCACCGCCCTGAACGGCGACGGCACTGTGTCGGGCACGGGCGTCATCACGACGTGGCCCGTGCAGGCCGTGTACCGCGCGGTGGGCTACTTCTCGTCGCCGATCCCGGGCCTGCCCTTCGATGAGCGCGCCGGCGTGGTCCCCAACGTTGAGGGGCGCGTCATCGAGGGCGACACCACGAAGGATGAGTCCGCGCCCGTCATCCCCGGCGTGTACGCGACCGGGTGGATCAAGCGCGGCCCCGTCGGCCTCATTGGTTCGACGAAGTCCGACGCGCAGCAGACGATCACGCACCTCGTGGAGGACGCCTCGCAGGGGCGCCTGCACGCGAACACCGCCGAGGTGGGGCACGAGGCCATGGTGGCGCTCCTGGAGTCGCGCGGCGTCGAGTTCACGACCTGGGAGGGTTGGGAGCTGCTAGACGCCTACGAACAGGCCCTCGGTGAGGACTACGGTGAGCTTCCGGGCGACCGTGGCACGCGCGAGCGCGTGAAGGTCGTGTCGCGTCGCGCGATGACCGACATTTCGCGCGGCGCTCAGGTGGACGCCGCCTCCGCCGACCTGATCGGCGATATGGGCGAGATGGGCGTGCCCACCGCTCCCGAGCGCTTCGACGACTACACGGGGCCGGGGCGCCGCAACTGAGTCTCCTCTCTCCTTCACGAGGCCGTGGCCGGGTTCTCCGGTCGCGGCCTCGTTCGCGTGTGAGGGCCTGGCCCGGCCCCGGCCTCGTTGGTGGCCCCGGCTGCGTACCCGGCCCCGGCCTCGTTGGTGGCCTGCGAGGAATCCGGGATATTCTCACCCGCGTTTCGGCTGGTTCCCAGGTGCTTCCCAGGTAATCTCTCTAACCTCGCGCGTATGGTGCACCGCAACTATCACAATGGCCTGAAGACGACGCTGCTGCTGGGCGGCATGTGGGCGTTGCTCGTGTGCATTGGGGCGCTCGTGGCGCAGGGCACCGGGCGGGCCATCTGGATCGTCGTGTTTGCGGGCATTGGGCTGGCGCAGACCGCCTACTCGTACTGGAATTCGGCATCGATCGCGCTGCGCTCCATGAACGCCTACCCGGTCAGCGAACTCGAACGGCCCGAGCTCTACGCCATCGTTCGCGAGCTTTCCGAGCGCGCGGGCCAGCCCATGCCTCTCATATGGGTGGCGCCGACGATGACGCCGAACGCCTTTGCGACGGGGCGTAATCCGAACAATGCTGCCGTGTGTTGCACGGAGGGGATCCTCGAGATTCTCAATGAGCGCGAGCTGCGCGGAGTCCTCGGGCACGAGCTGATGCACGTGTATAACCGCGACATCCTAACCTCGTCGGTGGCGGCCGCGATGGGTGGCGTCATCACGTCGGTCGCGCAGTTCCTGATGTTTTTCGGCGCGGGAAACAGGCGGGACGATCGTGGGGGAGTGGGCGTCCTCGGTCTCATCGCGATGAGCCTGCTCGCGCCGATCGCTTCGACGCTGGTCCAGTTCTCGCTGTCGCGTACCCGGGAGTTCGATGCCGACGAGGATGGGGCCAGGCTCACCGAGGATCCGCTCGCCCTGGCGTCCGCGCTGCGCAAGCTGGAGATGACGACCGACCGGCGCCCGATGAACGATACGCCCCGGACGCGCAACGTCGCCGCCATGATGATCGCGAATCCGTTCCGCAGCCAATCGCTGGGGCGCCTGTTTTCGACCCACCCGCCGATGGAGCAGCGGATCGCCCGCCTGGAGCAGATCGCGGGCTACTAGCGTGAGCAGACGCGGGCGGGCGGCCGGAGTTAACCAGCCGCCCGCCCCCGATCGCCGGCAGAAGCCAGAAGACTCAGCGGTAGTTCACAAACTGGAGCGCGACGTCCAGTTCCTCACCCTTAGGGCCCTTGAGGAGGGCGATGACGGCCTGCAGGTCGTCTCGGGACTTGGAGGAAACGCGAAGTTCGTCACCCTGAATCTGGGCTTTGACGCCCTTGGGGCCTTCCTCGCGGATCAGTTTCGAGATCTTCTTCGCGGTGTCCTGGGGGATGCCCTCCTTGAGGGGGCAGGCCAGCTTAAAGAGCTTGCCGGAGGCCTTGGGCTCGCGGTCCTTGTAGTCGAGGACCTTCAGGGACAGGCCGCGGCGGATGAGTTTGGACTGCAGGACGTCGAGGATTGCCATGACGCGGGACGCGGAGTTCGCCTCCATGGCGATCGTGTCCCCGCTCAGGGCGATGGCGGCGTCGACGCCGCGGAAGTCGTAGCGGTTGGCGATCTCCTTGGCGGTCTGGTTGACGGCGTTATCGACCTCCTGGCGGTCGAGCTTGGAGACAACGTCGAAGGAGGAGTCTGCCATGAGGGGCACCTTTCGTTGGTATTTCGCCGATCAGCGTTTCGATTGGCGTTCGGGTCTATTTTAATGCTATTCTTTCACGGCACCGCGAGAGCGGCGCATGGCAGGTTACCAAAGCGGCCAAATGGATCTGACTGTAAATCAGACGCTTCGTGCTTCGGGGGTTCGAATCCCTCACCTGCCACCACTCGCTGGTTCCAGCGAGAAACGCCTGTGAGGTCCTTCTCAGGTTCTGGGATTGCTTCGGCAGCCAGAGTTGGGATAAGCTTTCCGGCGTTGCCCCGATAGCTCAGTAGGCAGAGCGTCTCCATGGTAAGGAGAAGGTCAAGGGTTCGATTCCCTTTCGGGGCTCCGGTTGCGGATTTATCCGCTTCCGGCGGCGGGGTAGCTCAGCTGGTCAGAGCGCACGACTCATAATCGTGAGGTCGCGGGTTCGAGCCCCGCCCCCGCTACCAATTCTTGATCCGACAGGTCGCACGAGCGACGAAACTAAGCGAGGGAAACAACCGTGGCAAGCAAGTCTCAGGACGTTCGCCCCAAGATCACTCTGGCCTGCTCGGAGTGCAAGGAGCGCAACTACATCACCAAGAAGAACCGTCGTAACACGCCGGATCGTCTCGAACTGGCGAAGTATTGCCCGCGCTGCCACAAGTCGACGGCGCACCGCGAGACCCGCTGACGGTCTTCGCTTCGAGCCCCGAGGAACGAGTGTTCCCCGGGGCTTTTGCTATACATGTGCATTGAATCACTTCGCGCTATGCTGTCCGCATGACTGAGATCTACGGCATGCCCGTCCAGATGGGGACTCGCCCAATCGTCGCGCCGATCGGCGCGGGCGAGGCGCGCATCCCGGCCCTGGTGAGGCTCCCCGGCGAGCGCCTCCTCCTCTTCTACGACGAGCGCCCCGCCCCGGCCTCGGGCACGGGAGCCGACTTCAATGGGCTGACCATGGCCTCGGACCTGCCCAACCCGAACAGGATCCGCTGGATGCAGCGCGTCGAGGCCGGCGAGTGGTCGGCCGCGCGTCCTCTGCCGGAGGGGGCGCCCGCGGTGTCCTCGGACGCCTGCGTCGGCGTCGACGAGCAAGGCGTCATGCACCTGGCGTTCGCGTCGGCCGAGGGCGCCGTCGGCTACATGGATTCGCGCGCGGACGGCGAGAGGCTGCGCGCCTGGTGGGCGTGGGGGAGCGGCCCCGAGGATCTGACCTACGCCGACATGACCGACGCGCTGTACGAGGCCACCGGCGCGGACGCACTGTTCGCGACGTCGGGCGCGACCGCGAGCGTCGACGGCGACGTCGCCATGCCCTACGTCGTGCGCGTGGGGGAGCGAACTCACGTGCGGGTTGTCTACGCGCGGGGCGGGCGCATCACCCGCCTGGCCGACCCTCTCGTGGGTCCGGATGGCATCCTCCTGGATGAGACGTCGGTGACGGTGTGGGACGGCCGCGTCGTCGCGAATTGTCGCTTGCAGGGCTTCGAGGGGCGGGGTTCGGGCGCGCGCTACCTGGCGTGGGGCGACGGGCGGCGCTGGGAGGGCGGGCGAGTGTGGGAGCTGGCTGATCCTGGCTGCAACGCCTGCGCGTCGGGGAATCTCTTCGTGCATCCGCACGAACGAGGAGCGCGCGCCAGCGGCATCCTCGCGCAGTTGTCGGCGCCCTGGGAGGGGCCGATCCGCGCGCGCAGCCTCGTGGGCATGGGGCCCGGTCCCTTCGGCTATAGCGACATCGCCGTCCTTGGCGACGAGGCCGTGGTTGTCTTCGAGCGGGACCGTGGCCTCTGGGAGGCGTCGTTCCTACCGGGACGATGGTAAAAGGAGGGCCCAGCGCGCGTCGTCGCTCGGCGCGCCGGAGCCAGTTGTCAGCGGCCTTCGATGATCGCCATGAGGGGTTCGTAGTGTGCGTCGACCGCGGCGGCGTAGGCGTTCGCGTCCCCGGCCTCGCAGGCGCGCAGGATGGCGGCGTGCGCTGCGGCGGTATCCTCCATCTCCTGGCGCGACGCTGCGGCCAGCTGCGGGGTCACGCTCTGGTGGACGAGCCACATGGCGGCGACGAGCTGGTGCATGAGCGGGTTCTTCAGGTAGGCGAGCAGGCCGGAGTGGAAGGCGATGTCCTGGTCCAGGTAGGTGGCGCCGGAGTGGGCGTGGTCCGTCATGGTGTTGACCAGTTCCCACAGCTGCGGGTTCGAGGTGCCCTTCATGGCGCGCGTGAGCGGCAGGGCGATCCCCAGGTCGAGGGCGTGGCGGGTTTCGACGATCGAGTGCAGGGATTGTACGCCGTTGATGTCGTCGAGGGCGGCGCGCAGCACGAGGGTTTCGACGAGGGGCTGCATGGACATGTCGCCGACGTAGGATCCCGATCCCTGGCGCACCGTGACGATGTCGAGGGCTTGGAGCTTGCGCAGGGCCTCGCGCACGGAGGAGCGCGAGACGCCGAGGTCGGCGCACAGCGCGGATTCGGTGGGCAGGCGGTCCCCGGGGCGCAGCCCGTGGCGCAGGATGTAGGACTTGATCGCGTCCATCGTGACGGAGGATCGCGTATCAATGTGCGCTGGTGCCACGCGGTTTGCGTCGGTGGATCCGGGTACTTGTGCTGTAATCTCTTGCACAGATTTGTCTGACAACATAAGATAAGTATAGCGAGCGGAACAAAAGATCCGCACGTTCCATTTCTCGAAGATGAGGAGCGAGAGCATGCGAATGCGCAAACACTTCGCAACCGGCGCTGCGCTGGCCGCAGCAGCCGCAATGGCCCTGACCGCGTGTGGCGGTGGCGGCGGAACGACCGCCTCCGGCGCCGGCACCGAGCTCAACGTCGCCGCTGCCTACACGAGCGACGACTTCGGGCCCCTGACCACCGGTGCCCTTCCCATGGGCACCAACTGGCAGGTCCTCGAGGGCCTGTACCGCCTGAACCGCACCGACTACAGCGTCAGCCCCGCCCTGGCAGCCGGTGACCCCGTCAAGGTATCCGACACCGAATACGAGATCTCCCTGCGCGACGGTGCCAAGTTCTCCGACGGCACCGATGTGACGGCCGAGGACGTCGTGGCTGCTTTCGGCAAGGCGACGGCCGAGGGCTCGATTTTCGGCCAGTTCTTCACCTTCATCGACTCGATGGAGGCCAAGGACACCACGACCGTCACCGTCCACCTCAAGCACCCCTTCGCCTCCCTGAAGGAGCGCCTCGCGATCCTCATGGTGACCCCCGCCTCCGCTGACGCGGCCGCCATGAAGTCCAACCCCATCGGCTCGGGCCCCTACAAGTACACCGAGGTCGGCGAGCAGAAGGTCGTCGCGGTCCCCAACGAGTACTACAACGGCAATGCGCCCGCGACCGTTGACACGATCAACTGGCTGCCTCTGAAGGACGACACCCCGCGCCTGTCCGCCGCCTACGACGGCACGGTCGACGTCGTCGAGTCTGTCCCCGCTTCCGCGCAGGAAGACCTCACCTCCAAGGGCTGGAAGGTCGACGCCAAGCCCGGCTACGGCAACGCCTTCATGATGTTCAACACCCAGAAGGCCCCCTTCGACAAGCCCGAGGTTCGCCGCGCGTTCCTCAGGGCCATCAACCGCCAGGCCCTGATCGACACCGCCCTCGACGGCCAGGCCGTCCCGGCGACGTCCTTCCTGCCCGAGGCCAACCCCTTCTACAAGAAGCCCTCGACGGATCTGTCCTACGACAAGGACGCGGCCGCCAAGCTCCTGTCTGATGCGGGCGTCTCCGGCCTGACGATCAACCTGACCACCACCGATCACCCGTGGATCGTGGCCATGGTTCCCCAGATCAAGGCCGACCTCGAGGCCATCGGCGTCACCGTGACCCACGAGGCTTCCGCTTCCAACGCGATGTACAGCAACATCACGGACGTTGATAACCCCACCTACGACGTCATCATCGCCCCCGGCGACCCCTCGGTCTTCGGCAACGACCCCGGCATCATCATGTCCTGGTGGAACGGCGACAACATCTGGTCCAAGAAGCGTGACGGCTGGCAGGTCTCGGATCCCGACTCCTTCAACCAGCTCCAGGGCATCATCGAGGAGGCCGGCCAGGTCGAAGGCGATGCCGCCAAGGCCAAGTGGGGCGAGGCGCAGGATCTTCTCGCAGAGAAGACCGTCCTCTTCCCGCTGGTCTTCCGCAACGTGATCACCGGCTCCAACCCCGAGAAGGTGGACGGCTTTGAGCCGATCGCCTGCACCGGCCTGCAGCTCGTCGGTGTGAGCGCCAAGTAAGCCCCCTAGGGGCCGCGTAGAAAGGAGGGGTGGAGCGCCCACCCTGAGGCAGACGCCACAGTTGGGCGCCACCCCTCCTTTTTCGTATCCAAAATCCGTTGAAATGGAGGTCTAGCAGTGAATAACCTTCTGCGACTCATCGGACGACGACTGGTGGCCTTGCCGATCATGGTGGTCGGCGTGTCCTTCCTCGTCTTCTCAATCATGTGGCTGTCTCCCGTGGATCCCGCCTACTCGGCGCTCGGTGAGTCGGCAACCCCCCAAGCCCTCGAGGCGTATCGGGCACAACACGGTCTCAACGACCCGTTCTTCATCCAGTACGGCCGCTACCTGTGGAACATGATCCACGGCGACCTCGGCACCTACGGCGCGAGCTCGTCCAGCGTGACGGACCTGGTGGCCAAGGCTCTGCCCCTGACCCTGCAACTGACCTTCCTCGGTCTGTTCATCGCCGTTCTCATCTCCTTCCCGCTCGGCGTTCTCGCCGCGCTCTACCGCGACCGTTGGCCCGACCAGATCATCCGCGTCTTCTCGGTCATCGGCATCGGCACCCCGTCCTTCTGGCTTGCGGCCCTGCTGGTTCTTGCGTTCTTGCACTCGCCCCTGAAGGTCTCCGGCGAAGTGCCAGCATTGACCGTCAACCCGACCGGCTGGTTCCTGCGCATGCTTCTGCCCGCCATCGCCCTGGCGGTTCCAGTCATCGGTCAGATGACCCGCGTCGTGCGCACCTCAATGGTCGAGGAGCTGGACCGCGACTACGTCCGCACCGCAGTCGGCGCGGGTATCCCCAAGAGCATCGTCGTGGCTCGCAACGTCCTGCGTAACGCGCTCATCACCCCCGTCACCGTCCTCGGCCTGCGCGTCGGGTACCTGATGGGTGGCGCGGTCGTCATCGAAATCATCTTCTCCATCAACGGCATGGGCAAGGCGGTGCTGCTCAAGGGCATTCAGGAGAACTGGGTGACCCTGGTACAGGGAGGCGCTCTCGTCGTCGCGATCGCCTTCATCATCGTCAACATCATCGTCGATGTGCTCTACCTGCTCATCAACCCGCGTATTAGGTCGGTGTGAGTTATGAATCAGAAAGAAAAGCTCGCAAAGGTCACCAAGAAGGGCGCCCGCTTCTCGCGCATCGGCGCGATGTCCGTGGGAGCCAAGATCGCGATCGTCGTCCTGGCGCTCGTCGTTGTCATATCCTTCCTGGCGCCCTACATTTCCCCCTACAACCCCGAGGCCATTGCCGGCAAGTGGCAGGCTCCCTCCGGTGAGCACCTCTTCGGAACGGACCACGTGGGTCGCGACGTCCTGGCGCGCGTGTTGTACGGCGGCCGCTACTCGCTGATGATCGGCCTCCTGTCGACGCTGGTCGCCCTGTTCTTCGGCGCGATCATCGGCTCCGTCGCCGCGGTTGTGCGCAAGAGCCTGTCCGAGACGATCATGCGCATCCTCGACGTCATCATGGCGGTGCCCGGCATCGCCATGGCGGCCGTCACGGTTCTCGTCTTCGGTAGCGCCCTGTCGAAGCAAGGCAACACGATTGGCCTCCTCCTCGTCATCGTGTGCTCGATCGCCTTCGTCTACATCCCGCAGCTGGCGCGCATCGTCCGCGCCAACGTTATGGCCGCCTACGGCGAGGACTACGTGCGCGCGGTCATCGTGTCGGGCGCCCGTGCCCCGTGGATCCTCGTCAAGCACGTCATGCGCAACACCGCGGCCCCGGTGCTGGTCTTCGCCACGGTCCTCGTCGCTGACGCCATCATCCTCGAGGCCTCCCTGACCTTCATCGGGTCGGGCCTCCAGGCGACCGAGGTCCCCACGTGGGGCAACGTCCTGTCCGAGGCCTCGTCGAACCTGTCGGTCCTGCAGGGTAAGTGGTGGACGGCCTTCTTCCCCGGCCTGTTCATCATGATCACCGTCCTGTGCCTGAACCTCCTGTCCGAGGGCATCACGGACGCGATGGTCGCCGCGCCCTCCTCGGCCGCTGTCGCCCAGGTCGACAAGGACACCGACCGCGAGGCCGACCGCCTCCTGCTCGACCCCCGCCTGGCCTACGCCGAGCAGGCCGAGTCCCTGCAGGCCCGCCTCGACGACCTCAAGGCCGTCGAAGGGCAGCGTCACGACCGCTTCATCGCCTCCTTCGAGGCCACCCCGCTGCTCGAGGTCAATGACCTGTGCATCAAGTTCGAGCGTCACGGCGACGTCAACGTCGTCGACCACGTGTCCTTCAAGGTGCGCCCCGGCGAGACCATGGGCCTCGTGGGCGAGTCCGGCTGCGGCAAGTCGATCACCGCCCTGACCATCATGGGCCTCATCGACCCCAAGGCGCAGATCACGGGCGAAATCCTCTACCAGGGCGAGAACCTGCTGGACAAGTCCATCGAGGAACGCCGCGCCCTCCTCGGGCACGAGATGGCCATGATCTACCAGGACGCGCTCTCCTCGCTCAACCCCGCCATGCTGATCAAGGCTCAGATGAAGCAGCTGACCAGCCGCGGTGGCACGCGCAGCGCCGAGGAACTCCTCACGCTGGTGGGCCTGGATCCCAAGCGCACCCTCGAGTCCTACCCGCACGAGCTCTCCGGCGGCCAGCGCCAGCGTGTCCTCATCGCCATGGCCCTGACCCGCGACCCGAAGCTCATCATCGCGGACGAGCCGACCACCGCCCTGGACGTCACCGTCCAGAAGCAGGTCATCGCGCTGCTCAACGAGCTGCGTGAGAAGCTCGGATTCGCCATGATCTTCGTGTCCCACGACCTGGCGCTCGTCGCCGAGGTGGCTCACCACATCACCGTCATGTACGCCGGTCAGGTCATCGAGCAGGCCCCCACCACGGAGCTGCTCACGCACCCCACCCACGAGTACACGCGCGGCCTGCTGGGCGCCGTCCTCTCGATCGAGTCCGGCTCCGGGCGCCTGCACCAGGTCCCCGGAACGGTGCCCTCGCCTCGCGACTTCCCGGTCGGCGACCGCTTCGCCCCCCGGTCCTCGCACCCCGAGTACGGCCTGGACATCCGCCCGGTCCTCACCGAGGTCGGTCCCGAGCACGTCTACGCGGCCCTGCCGCCCCAAGACGAGGCACAGGGCACCTACGGAGTGCCCGAGGAAATGAATGCAAAGGAGGAGACGCGATGAGCGACAACACCCCGATCATCGAGCTCAGGCGCGTTGAGGTCACCTTCAACTCCCGCACCGGCTCCCTGCTCCGGCCCAACAGGGTGCGCGCGGTGCGCGGCGTCGACATGTGCATCGAGCGCGGCCAGACGCTCGGCATCGTCGGCGAATCCGGCTGTGGCAAGTCCACGACCGCGAACGTCATGTGCGGCCTCCAGATGCCGACGAAGGGCAAGGTGTTCTTCAACGGCAAGGAAGTCACGAAGCGCAGCGCGGCAGCCCGCCGCGAGATCGGCCGCGTCGTCTCCGTGGTCTTCCAGGACCCGGCGACGGCCCTCAACCCCCGCATGCACGTCGCGGACCAGCTCGCTGACCCGCTGCGCGTGCACCGCATCGGCACCGAGGCCTCGCGAGCCAAGCGCGTGCGCGAGCTGATCTCGCTCGTCGGCCTGCCCTCGAGCGCCCTCGACGCGCTGCCCGGCCAGCTCTCGGGCGGCCAGCGTCAGCGCGTGGCCATCGCCCGCGCCCTATCCATCGGCCCCGACGCGATCATCGCGGACGAGCCCACGAGCGCGCTCGACGTGTCGGTGCGCGCACAGATCCTGAACCTGCTCACGGACCTCAAGAAGGAACTGGGCCTGGCGATGGTCTTCATCTCGCACGACATCCAGACCGTCCGCTACGTGTCGGACCGGATCGCGGTCATGAACCGCGGCGTTGTCGTGGAGGAAGGACCGGCGGCGCAGCTGCTGGCCGATCCTTACGAGCCCTACACCCGCGAGCTCCTGGGCGCCGCGCCCTCGCTCCTGCACCCCAACCTTGACCTCGAAGGAGAGTACTAATTATGTCTTCGACAATCCGTGGCGTTGTCCCGCCGCTGGCGATCCCGCTGAAGGACGGCGAGCTCGACGTCCCCTCGCTCGAGCGCCACATCAACCGCATGATCGACGCCGGCCTCGACGGCCTGTTCGTCTCCGGCTCCACCGGTGAGGTCGCGTTCTCGACCGCCGAGCGCCGCGCCCAGATCCAGCGCGAGGCCGTGCGCATCGTCGACGGCCGCGTCCCGCTCCTGGTCGGCGTCATCGACACCGAGACCGAGCGCGTCATCGAGAACATCAAGGCCGTGGAAGAGATTGGCGGCGCCACCGGCGTCGTCGCGACCGCCCCGTTCTACGCCCTCGGTGGCGAGACCGAGGTCGAGCGTCACTTCCGCCTCCTCAAGGAGAACACCAGCCTGGAGCTGTGGGCCTACGACATCCCCGTGTGCGTGCACACGAAGCTCTCGCCCGACCTGCTGATGCGCCTGGGCCGCGACGGCGTCATCGACGGCGTCAAGGACTCCTCTGGTGACGACGTCGCGTTCCGCTGGCTGTGCCGCGCCAACGAGGCAGCCGGCCACCCGCTCCAGCTCCTCACCGGCCACGAGGTCGTCGTCGACGGCGCCTACATGTCCGGGGCGGACGGTTCCGTGCCCGGCCTGGCCAACGTGGACCCCGAAGGCTACGTGCGCCAGTGGCAGGCCTACGAGAGGCGCGACTGGGAAGCCGTGCGCAGCGAGCAGGACCGCCTCGCGGACCTCATGCGCATCGTCCAGGTGAAGGGCGTGCAGGGCTTCGGAGCTGGCGTCGGCGCCTTCAAGGCCGCCCTGCACCTGCTCGGCGTCTTCGATTCGCCGGAGATGCCGCGCCCGGTTGCCGCCCTCGAGGGTGACAACCTCGAGCACGTCGCCTCCGTGCTGCGCTCGGTCGGCCTGCTCTCCTGATACGTCGACGAGGCCGGGGCATTCTCTTCCGTGCATGCGCCGCCGCGTCGCGCAACCCCGCCCCGGCCTCGTCGATTTTTCTGATACCCCGCACTTTTCGTAAGGATCCTCATGACTACGCTCCTTGCTCTCGACATCGGTGGCACCAAGGTCGGGTGGGGCATCGCCTGGGCCGGTGACAGCTACGAGGTCACCGAGCGCGGATCGATCCCCACCGACGCGATGCGCGGTGGAGCGGACGTGGCGGGCCGCATCTGCGACCTCGCCGCCTCCCTGGTCGCCTCTCACCCGCAGGTGAGCGGTGTCGCGGTCGCCAGCGCCGGCGTCGTCGACCCGTCCACCGGCGATATCGTCTCCGCCACGGGCACCATGCCCGGCTGGGGAGGCACTCACCTCGGCGCTCAGCTTCAGGCAGCGACGGGCCTGCCCGTGCGCGTCCTCAACGACGTGCACGCCCACGGCTTGGGCGAGGCGACGCTGGGCGCCGGACGCCCCTACCGCGCCGTCCTGTCCATCGCCGTGGGAACCGGCATCGGCGGCGCCCTGGTCGAAGACGGCCGCGTGGCCTTCGGGTCGCGCGGCATCGCCGGGCACGTGGGCCACATTCACCACCACTTCGCCCCCGACTTGACGTGCTCGTGCGGCCGCAAGGGTCACATCGAGGCCTTCTGCTCGGGATCGGGCATCACGGCCTGGTACGACTCACTGCGCAGCGAGTCCGACCCCGAGGTCGACGGCGGGCGCGCCCTGCAGGAGCTCGCCGAATCCGGCAACGCCCTGGCTGCCGCCTGCTTCTCCCGCTCCGCGTTCGCGCTCGGCGAGGCCACGGCCTCGTTGGTCAACTGCGTGGACCCGGGAGTCGTCATCCTCTCCGGGTCCATGACCCGCTCCGGGGACATCTGGTGGGACGCCCTGCGCGAAGGCTTCGCGGCTTCCGCGATGACGCCCGTCGCGGGCACCCCCATCCTCGTTGGTTCCCTCGGCGGCGACGCGCCGCTGCTCGGAGCCGTTTCCTTCTTCCTGCACGCTTAGGAGTTCACCATGCATCCGCTTATCGCTTCCCTGAAGGGCAAGCTCATCGTCTCCGTCCAGGCGTACCCGGGCGAGCCCATGCGCCACCCCGAGACGATGGCGCAGATCGCCCGTGCCGCCGAGATCGGCGGCGCCGCGGCGATTCGCTGCCAGGGCCTGTCCGACATTTCCGCGATCAAGGGCCGCGTCGACGTGCCCGTCATCGGCCTGTGGAAGGAAGGCCACGAGGGCGTCTACATTACGCCCTCGCTGCGCCACGCCCGCGCCTGCGTCATGGCCGGCTCCGACATCGTCGCCCTGGACGCGACGGGCCGCCCGCGCCTGGACGGCCTGAGCTTCGCGCAGACCGTTGCGGCCCTGCGCGAGGACGGCACCCTCGTCATGGCCGACTGCGGCTCCTTCGAGGATGCCCAGCGGGCCGTCGATGCGGGAGTGGACATTGTGTCCACGACCCTGGCTGGCTACACGGGCGACCGCGTCAAGACCGACGGCCCCGACCTGGAGCTGCTGCGCGAGGTCGTCGCCGCGTTCCCGGACGTCCCCGTGATCTGCGAGGGCCGCGTCCACACGCCCGAGCAGGCCGCCGCGGCCATCGAGGCCGGCGCCTTCGCCGTCATCGTCGGCACCGCCATCACGCATCCGACGTCCATCACGACGTGGTTCAAGGCAGCCGTCGAGGGCTGAGCCTGTCGCTGCTGGGACAGTGCGCGGGCGGGAGCTTCGGCTCCCGCCCGCGTTACGTTGAGCGTGGCAGCGTTGGCTGTGCGGGTGTGGCTGTGCGGGTGGCGCGCGCGGGCGGGTGGGCCGTCGCGCTCCGCCCTCGGGCAGTGACCGTCTGAGCCAGCCAAGGCCTCGGGCAGCGACCGACTGAGCCTGCCAAGGCCTCGTGAATGTGCGAGGGTGGCCCCGGCGGGCGCTGAACGGCTAGGCTTAGGGGCATGACGACCCTTGCTGATCTGACGACCCTGCGCGTGGGTGGCCCCATCGCCCGCCTCGTGCCCGCCACGTCCGCCGACGCCCTGGTGGAGGCCGTTCGCGCGGCCGACGCCGCCGGAGGCCCGCTCCTCGTTGTCGGCGGCGGGTCTAACCTGCTGGCATCCGACGCCCCCTTCGAGGGCACCGTCGTCGACGTGCAGCCTTTCGGCGAGGTCGCCTCCATCATCCACGAGGACCCGGCCGGATCTGTCGTCGTGCGCGCCGGCGCGGGCACCGTCTGGGATGCTTTCGTCTCCTGGACGCTCTCTCAGGGGCTGTCCGGCGTCGAGGCGCTCTCCGGCATCCCCGGGACCGTCGGCGCCTCCCCGGTGCAGAACGTGGGCGCCTACGGCCACGAGGTCTCCGAGACCATCGAGAGCGTCGAAGCCTACGATCGCCTCCACGGCCTCGTTGTCCGCCTGCTGCCCGCCGACCTCGGCTTCGCGTACCGGTCGTCCGCGATCAAGCGCAGCGTCGGCCAGCCCGGCCTGGGTGACCGTCCCTGGGGCCCCACCGGCCGCTGGGTGGTCCTCTCCGTCGACTTCCGTCTCGAGCGCTCGGCCCTCAGTGCCCCCGTCATGTACGCCGAACTGGCGCGTCGCCTCGGCGTTGAGGCCGGTGAGCGCGCCGACGCGTCCCTGGTGCGTTCCACCGTCCTGGAGCTGCGCCGCGGCAAGGGCATGGTCCTGGACCCCGCCGATCACGACACGTGGAGCGCCGGTTCCTTCTTCACGAACCCGATCCTGCCCGAGGCCGCTGTCGCAGCCCTGCCCGAGGGCGCGCCGCGCTTCAAGGCGGGGGAGGGCCTCGTCAAGACGAGCGCCGCATGGCTCATCGACCACGCGGGCTGCGGGAAGGGCTTCCACCTGCCCGAGGCCGGGGATCCTCCGCGCGCGTCCCTGTCCACGAAGCACGTGCTGGCTCTGACGAACCGCGGCGGCGCGAGCGGCGCCGACATCGAGGCCCTGGCCCGCGCCGTGCGTGAGCGGGTCTTTGAGGCATTCGGCGTGACCCTGGTGCCCGAGCCGGTCACGGTCGGCATCGCCTGGTAGCGGGCCACCTGGCCGGGTGACGGTGGGCATCACGTGGTAGTGGATTGCGTGATCGTCGCTTCGCCCGTCGTGGGCTGGGTAGCGACGTTGATGTGTGTACCGTCAGGCGCCGGATGTGCCCGCTTTCTGAGTAGCCACGATCCGGATAGGTTGTCACGATCCGGATAGGTTATGCGCATCCGGATAGCTTAATAACCTATCCATATCTTCATAACCTATCCGCGTGTTCATAACCTATCCGGATGTGAACCGTCGGTCGCCGAGGTGGTCTGCGTTTTGGGCACCGCTGTGGCTGTGGGCCACGGGTGACCGGGCAACGACTGTGTTTGTGTCCTCCCGCAAATGCCGTCGATGCCGTCGATGCCGTCGATACCGTCGATACCGCGGGTGCCGCTGAGACCTCCCCAAATTTCGCATGCAATTCCCCGCAGGGTGTCCCGGGACGTGGCCTGAAAACCGCGGAATATCAACGTTCTGGTTTCAATGTTTGAAAGAAGCGCGGGGGAATTGCATGCGAGATTGTCGGGGAACTGTATGGAATCGTGCGAGTGTTGAGGCCGATCTGGCCTGCGCTCGCGGATCCGTTACTCGGATAGGTTGTCATGATCCGGATAGGTTATGCGCATCCGGATAGGTTAATAACCTATCCATATCTTCATAACCTATCCGCGTGTTCACAACCTATCCGCGTGACGCTGCGGCGCGCAGGCGCGCGATCATGTCGGGCACGTTGCGGGTGACGGCCGCCCACAGGAGCTGGTCATCCATGTTCTGGTACCCCGAGTGTGCCGCGATGTTGCGGGTCGTGCGCAGGGCGCGCTTCTCCGAGGAAGTCAGGGCATCCATGTAGGGTGCGTACTCTTCGCGTTCCAGGAACGCGGCCAGCCGAATGATCACCATGCAAGCCGAGTCATACTCCGGGCAATCGGCGCTGAAAGCCTCTGCGGGGACAGCGGCAACCCGCTCGATGCGGTGGGCGATGACGTCGAGTTCGTGCAGGAAGTTCTCAGCATCGAAACTGGGCGCGTGTCTGCGCGCCACTCGCGGTCGAGGCGTGAAGGAAACAGACTCGCTCATAGTGCTACGGCCTCGTCAACGGCAGTTCGCAGTGCCTCGGGTACGTGAGTGTCCGCGTGAACCTCCGTCGGGAAGCCGGTGAGCTCGCACGCGAACGATGCGATGTCCGCCAACTCGAACAGCGATAGCTCGCGGGTGGGCGTGCCGATCAGGTCAATGTCTGACTCGAATCCGTCCGTTCCCCGGGCAACTGAGCCGAAGACGCGGAGGGAACCGAGGCCTCGTTCCTGTGCGTAGCTGCTGATGGAAGGCGCGTAGCGGGCGAGCGGCACAGAGGGTCGGTAGTCGGCGACGCGGAGGATGCGTTCGAGCAGTTCGTCGGAGACTGCGCGCCTGCCGGACTCGATCTGCGCGAGCGTCGATTGGCTCATCCCGGTCATCGCCGCCAGTTCGGCCTGCGTGAGGGACGCGTCCTGACGTGCAGCGCGCACGAGGGACGGCGCATCGTCACGACGAAACCGGCTCATGCCTCCATGATAGTGCACGCGTGCACTATTGGTGAAGTGGTCGTCGGTAGGTACGAGGCCGGGGTCTGTGGTCGTCCCGAGGTGGCCGACTCGGGTGATCGGACGGGAAAGAAACAATCGGACTGAGAGAGAGTTCCCCACATTTCGCACGTAATTCCCCAACGTGTTTCCTGGATCACGCCTTGAAAACCGCGGAATATCAACGATCCGATTTCAAAGTTAAAAAAGTTGACATGGGAATTACGTGCGACATTTATGGGTAAACGTGCCGAATCGTGAGAATCGTGAGGGCGGTGAGAAACAGCTGCGCGGATGCAGCCTCGCCCCCGCGACCTACGCCGCAGGTTCCGCTGAGGCCTCCCCAAATTTCGCATGCAATTCCCCGCAGGGTGTCCCGGGACGTGGCCTGAAAACCGCGGAATATCAACGTTCTGGTTTCAATGTTTGAAAGAGGTGTGGGGGAATTGCATGCGACATTGTGGAGGAATCATGGCGCAGGAACGCTGCGATAGCGCTGCGCCGCGGGTGCCGCGGTACTACTCCGCGGGTGCCGCGGTACTACTCCGCGGGTGCCGCGGTACTACTCCGCGGGTGCCGCGGTACTACGCCGTGGGTGCCGCGGTACTACGCCGCGGGCACCCCGAGACAGCACTACGCCGCGGGTGCCGCGGTACTACGCCGCGGGCACCCCGAGACCTACGCCGCGGGCGCCGCGAGCCAGGCGTCGATGTCGGCCTTCCAGGCCGCCTTGCGCGAGGCCGAGGCCAGTGATGCGTCGATAGACGAACGTGCCAGAGACGCCAAGGCTTCGTCGGACAGGCCAAACACGTCGCGCGCGACCTCGTACTGGGCGACCAAGCGCGAACGGAACAGCAGCGGGTCGTCCGCCGCCAGCGCGACCGTAGCACCCGCCGAGAGCAACGTCGGCAGTGGCACCTGCGAGAAGTCCGTGTAGACGCCCAGGTGTACGTTCGACGTCGGACACACCTCGAGGGCGATGCCCGCATCCACGACGGCCTTCAGCAGATCCGGGTCCTCACTCGTGCGCACCCCGTGCCCGAGGCGCGCGGGAGCCAAAGTGGACACGACCTCGCGCACGGAGGACGGGCCCAGGAGCTCGCCGCCGTGCGGGACGCCCACGAGCCCGGCGCGGCGTGCGATGCGGAACGCGGGGGCAAATGACGCCGTGGAGCCCACGCGCTCGTCGTTCGACAGGCCAAAACCAACGACCTCGCCGGGACCGTCCCCAGCGAACGACGCGGCCAAGCGCGCGAGCGTGCGCGCGTCCAGCGGGTGCTTCATGCGTGACGCCGCGACGATCACGCCGATGTCGACGCCGGTGTCGCGCGAGGCGGAGCGGGCCTCGTCGATGATGATTTCCAGGGCCGGGGTGATGCCGCCGACGTAGGGCGCGTAGGACGTGGGGTCGGCCTGAATCTCCATGCGCACCGAGCCCTCGGCGGCGTCGTCCTCGGCGGCCTCGCGGATGAGGCGGCGCATCGCGGCCTCGGAGCGCACGAGGTGGCGCGCGGAGTCGTAGGCGCGCTGGAAACGGAACCACCCGCGCCCGTCGGCGGGCATGGAGGCGGCGTCGATGTGCAGCAGGTTCGGGGGCAGGCGCACGCCCTGGGTGCGCGCCATGTCGACCATGGTGGAGGGGCGCATGGCACCCGTGAAATGCAGGTGCAGGTGGGCCTTGGGGAGGGTGGCGAGGTCGCGCCTGCCCGCCGGGGTGGGGCGCGGCGCCGTCAGGTTGGGGACAGCGGGCGCTTCCACGGCCTAGTGCTCCCCGAGCCAGATGATGATGTCGCGGATCAGGCCGGGGCCCTCGGGCTCGTTGAGGAGCTCGTGGTAGGCGCCGTCAACGATGCGCAGGTGGATGTCGGCGTCCGGGTGCGCCGCGCGTGCCCCGCGCACGAGCTCGCGCGAGCCGCGCAGGTCCGCCATGAGGTCGTGCGACCCGTGCATGACGAGCGTCGGGGTGGCCAGGCGGCCGGCGCGCGCCAGCACCTCGTCGCCCTGAATGATCATCGTCGCACCCGTAAGGATCGGCACGCCGCCCTTGTAGGTGAGCGGATCCGCGTCGAAGTCGCGCTGGACCTGCGGGTCGCGCGACAGGGGAGAGACCTCCATGTCGGATGCGCCCTTCGCCACGACGAGGCCGGGGCTGATTCGCGCGACCGGCAGCAGTTTGCGGGCGCGGGACGGGGAGACGTGGGGGAGGGGACGCAGCGCGGGCGCGGACAGGACGGTGCCGCGCAGCCGCGTCGGGTCAAGGATGGTGGAGGCGGCCGCGATGAGCCCGCCCATCGAGTGCCCGAACAGGAACAGCTCCGGCGTGCGCGCGTGGGCGAGGGTCGCCCGGCGCGCGTCGCCAAAGTCGCGGATGAGCGCGCCCACGTCCACGCGGGCGCGGGGACCCTCGGAGGTCCCGTGGCCCGCGTGGTCGTAGTAGGCGACGTCGTAGCCGGCGCGGGTGAGCGCGGAGCGCAGGTGGGCGTAGCGCCCGCAGTGTTCCGCGTACCCGTGGGAGAGGAGGACCGTCCCGAGGGGGGTTTCCTC
The DNA here is from genome assembly GCF_000283035.1 of Actinomyces sp. ICM58. Lineage (NCBI taxonomy): Bacteria > Bacillati > Actinomycetota > Actinomycetes > Actinomycetales > Actinomycetaceae > Actinomyces > Actinomyces sp. ICM58. Next base: position 5,930 of record NZ_ALIY01000135.1, on the reverse strand, counting down.
GTCTGTCCGTTCGAACGAGACGTGCATCAGGCGAAGAGCTCCTGAACGCGGGTGATGCCCTCGACGAGGTCGTCGTCGGACAGGGCGTAGGAGAAGCGCAGGAAGCCGGAGCGGCCGAAGGCCTCGCCCGGGACCGCCGCGACCTCGACCTCGTCGAGGATCAGGTCGGCGAGCTCGCCCGACGTGTTGGCGACGCGGCCGCGGATGTCGCGTCCCAGCAGGCGCTCGACGGAGGGGTAGACGTAGAACGCGCCCTTCGGGGTGGGGACGTCGAAGCCGTCGATCTGGCGCAGCATGTCAACGATCGTGCGGCGGCGACGGTCGAAGGCGACGCGCATCTCGTTCACGGCGTCCAGGGAACCGGACACGGCGGCGCGCGCGGCCTCCTGGGCGATGTTGTTGACGTTGGAGGTCAGGTGCGACTGGAAGGACAGGGCGGCCTTGATGACGTCGGAGGGGCCGATCATCCAGCCAACGCGCCAGCCGGTCATCGCGTAGGTCTTGGCCACGCCGTTGAGGATAACGGCCTGGTTCGCCAGCTCGGGCACGAGCTTGACGATGTGCGCGGTCTGCGCGTCCTCGTACAGCAGGTGCTCGTAGATCTCATCGGAGATGACCCAGATGCCGTGCTCGAGGGCCCACTGGCCGATCGCGGTCAGCTCCTCGGGCGTGTAGACGCTGCCCGTCGGGTTGGACGGCGAGCACATGAGGAGGACCTTCGTGCGAGGCGTGCGCGCGGCCTCGAGCTGCTCGACGGTCACCTTGTAGTCCTGGTCGGCGCCCGCGAACACCTCGACGGGGGTCGCACCGGCGAGTTTGACGACCTCGGGGTACGTGGTCCAGTACGGGGTCGGCAGGATCGCCTCGTCGCCGGGGCCCAGCAGCGCGGCGAAAGCCTGGAAGACGGCCTGCTTGCCGCCGTTGGTCACGACGATGTCGGCGGGGGAGGCCTCGTAGCCGGAGTCGCGCAGGGTCTTTTCTGCGATGGCCTCGCGCAGCGCGGGCAGGCCGGCGGCGGGCGTGTAGCGGTGCATCGCGGGGTTGCGCGCGGCCTTGACGGCGGCCTCGACAATGTAGTCGGGCGTGGCAAAGTCGGGTTCGCCGGCGCCGAAGCCGATCACCGGGCGGCCGGCGGCCTTGAGGGCCTTGGCCTTCGCGTCCACGGCCAGGGTCGCGGACGGCGTGATGGCGTTGAAACGATCAGAGACACGGGTGCGAGGAGTATTGGTCACCCTTCCATGGTCCCACGTTGCGCGCCCGCGCGGGTTTTCGGCCCCGCAATGCGCGCGTGGGCTACCTCTCATTTACGAGGTGTGGGCTGGTATTTCGGGGATTGTCGGGGCGTCGCATGGTTCTCAGTTGGACAAGCGCATGTCCATCCATTAATGTTTCTCAGGCAGGTTTTCCTGCGTAGGGCAGTGGCGCAATTGGTAGCGCACCGGTCTCCAAAACCGGCGGTTGTGGGTTCGAGTCCCGCCTGCCCTGCGGATAAGGCTGATATTTTCGCAGGAGGGTTCCAATGGCCGCAGAAAAAGCCTCGGACGTCGAATCCTCGCGCCGAGATCGCACGAAATCTGGCGCCACGCGTAAGCGCGGTGAAGCCGACAAGGGGCAGGTTAAGAAGGTCGGCTTCTTCGGCCGCATCTTCCTCTTCTTCAAGCAGGTCATCGACGAGATGAAGAAGGTGACCTATCCGACCGCATCGGAAACCTGGACGTACTTCGTCGTCGTCGTTGTGTTTGTTGCCGCAATCATGCTTTTCGCTGGTCTCTTGGACTTCGGATTCGGTAAGCTAAGTGCATTGATCTTCGGCTGACACCGACGAACCCGCCCGCAGGACACTGCAGGCGGGTTTCTTTCACGGTGTGGCCCCATTCGCAGGAGGAATAGTCGTGACTGACGAAAACTACACCGAGGCCCAGTCCTTCGAGGCTTCCCACGAGGCCGTCGTGCAAGAAACCGCCGGGGCGCTGGCTGACGGCCAGGCTCTGGAGGTCGTTGAGGAAGTCGTCGAGGAGGTCGCCGCCCAGGAGGCCGCTCAGAACGAGGCCGCCGCTGGAGACACCCCTGCCGGGGATGACGCTCAGGATGAGGCCGCCCCGGCCTCGGCGGAAGAGGAGGCCATCGCCAAGCTGCGCCGCAAGCTCTACATGTCCCCCGGCGACTGGTACGTCATCCACACCTACTCCGGCCACGAGCGCAAGGTGAAGGCGAACCTCGAGCAGCGCATCACCACGCAGAACATGGAAGACTACATCTTCGCGGTCGAGGTCCCGGATGAGTACGTCATGGAGTACCGCGGCAACGCGAAGAAGCGCGTGCGCCACGTGCGCATCCCTGGCTACGCCATCGTCTGCATGGACTTCAACGAGGCTTCGTACCGCGTCGTCAAGGAGACCCCGGCCGTCACCGGCTTCGTGGGCGACCAGCATAACCCCGTGCCGCTCTCGATCGACGAGGTCGTCATGCTCCTGACGCCCAACGTCCTCGAGGAGGCCGCCGAGGCCGCCAAGGACCTGCCCGCGCCCGTCCAGGTTGTTCAGACCCAGTTCGAGGTCGGCGAGATCGTCACCGTCACCGACGGCCCCTTCGAGACCATGTCGGCCACGATCTCCGAGATCATGCCCGAAACGCAGAAGCTCAAGGTGCTCGTCACCATCTTCGAGCGCGAAACCCCGCTGGAGCTCGGCTTCGACCAGGTGGAGAAGCTCGAGCAGTGATGTCACCCACCCGGACTTGGGGACAGGCCCGGGTTGGAGTTATCATGCATATTTGTGTGCGTTGGGTGCACTGTGCCCGCTGACTCCCAGTGGGACCGCCCCCGACGCTCCGCCCTGGTCGGCACCCGTCGGCCAGAACTTCAGTAGAAAGACCCGCATTCATGGCAAAGAAGAAGAAGGTCACCGGCCTGATCAAGCTTCAGATCGCAGCCGGTGCCGCCACCCCCGCACCCCCCGTCGGCCCTGCTCTGGGCCAGCACGGTGTGAACATTGTCGAGTTCACCAAGGCGTACAACGCGGCCACCGAATCGCAGCGCGGGAACATCATCCCCGTTGAGATCACCGTCTACGAGGATCGTTCCTTCACGTTCGTCCTCAAGACTCCGCCCGCCGCTGAGCTCATCAAGAAGGCTGCTGGCGTCCAGAAGGGCTCCGGCACCCCGAATACCGCCAAGGTTGGTTCGATCACCATGGCTCAGGCTCGCGAGATCGGCGAGGCCAAGATGGCCGACCTGAACGCAAACGACATCGAGGCCGCCGCCAAGATCATCGCCGGCACCGCCCGTTCCATGGGCATTACGGTCGAGGACTGACACTAACCAACCCCCCCCGTGGTAGGGCAGGCGCTGCCCGACACCCACGACTGCAAGGAGAAGAAGCAGAATGACCAAGCGCTCCAAGAGCTACCGCGCAGCGGCCGAGAAGGTCCACGCGGACGTGCTGTACACCCCCTTCGAGGCCATGAAGCTGGCCAAGGAGACCACCGTCACCAAGTTCGATTCGACCGTTGAGGTTGTCTTCCGACTCGGTGTCGATCCCCGCCAGGCGGACCAGATGGTCCGTGGCACCGTTTCCCTGCCGCACGGCACCGGCAAGACCGCCCGGGTCTTGGTCTTCGCCGTTGGTCCGCGCGCTCAGGAAGCGATTGACGCAGGCGCCGACGAGGTCGGCGGCGACGAGCTCATCGAGAAGGTCGCCAAGGGCTACACCGACTTCGATGTCGCCGTTGCTACCCCCGACCTCATGGGCAAGGTTGGCCGCCTCGGTCGCGTCCTCGGCCCCCGTGGCCTCATGCCTAACCCCAAGACCGGCACCGTGACCATGGATGTTGCGAAGGCCGTCAAGGAGATCAAGGGTGGTCGTATTGAGTTCCGCGTCGACAAGCACGCCAACCTGGCGTTCATCGTCGGCAAGGCCTCCTTCACTGCCGAGCAGCTGACCGAGAACTACGCCGCCGTCCTGGACGAGGTGCTGCGTCTCAAGCCGTCCTCCTCGAAGGGCCGTTACCTGATCAAGGGCTCCGTCGCCACGACGATGGGCCCCGGCATCCCCCTGGATGTCACCAAGGTCAAGGACCTGCTGGAGAAGTGAGCCACGCTCGCTGACGAAGCAATTCGGGTCCCCGCGCAGCGCTGCTGCGCGGGGACCCGCTTGTTGTCTGGAGGTCTGCTGTCGGGCGTTGGGCAGCGCAACCTCGCTTAGGGACGTAGGTCACAAAGGCTAGGTGAAAAGTAGGGTACCCTTAATTCGCTTCTATAATCCTATGTTCGTGAAGGGTCACGAAAATGTCTCAGGTTGCGGGTTCGGGTGTCACAAAGGCGCGGTCGGCCCCGGCCTCGCACATCTTCCGGTCTGCCACCGTTGGGCCGCGCGCGGTCGGCCCCGGCCTCGTCTGTGAAACGCGCCGCCATGCTTGCGTGCGCCTGCCCGCCCTGTTAAGCTGATCCGTGCCGAAGACCGTTGGTGTCCACGCTAGTGGAGGAAAATCCAACGCAGGTGAGTGAGCAGCCCAGCTGCAACCGAGCGTACGCCCGACACGAACCTGCGTGTCGGGTTTTTTCTTACCTGCGGTCACGTATCTGGAAGGAGGACCATGGCGAAGTCCGACAAGGTGGCAGCAGTTGCCGAGCTCGTGGAGCGTTTCCGCGCAGCCGACGCTGTCCTGCTGACCGAGTACCGCGGCCTGACCGTCGGCCAGCTCAAGCAGCTGCGTCGCGGCCTGGGCGAGAACGCGACCTACGCCGTGGCAAAGAACACGCTGGCGCGCCTGGCGGCCAAGGAGGTCGGCCTCGACTTCCTGGCTGAGGACCTTAAGGGTCCCACGGCCATCGCTTTCGTCTCCGGCGAGCCCGTTGAGGCCGCCAAGACCCTGCGTGATTTTGCTAAGGACAACCCCGCCCTCGTGCTGAAGTCCGGCGCGATGGACGGCGCTCCCCTGAGCGCCGAGGGTGTCAAGAAGCTTGCCGATCTCGAGTCCCGCGAGGTCCTGCTGGCCAAGGCCGCAGGCGTCCTCAAGGCCAAGATTGGTCAGGCGGCGTTCGCATTCAACGCTCTGCCCGTCAAGGCAGTGCGCACCATCGATGCTCTGCGCGAAAAGCAGAGCGAGGCGGCCTGACGAGACAGGCCATGTTCCACGCCGCCACCGGCTGCGTGAAACAAACCAACAATCTGCACTCGTGCAGGCCAATTAGGAAGGATGCCACTCATGGCTAAGCTCTCCAATGACGAGCTCATCGCAGCTTTCAAGGAAATGACCCTCATCGAGCTCTCCGACTTCGTGAAGCTTTTCGAGGAGACCTTCGACGTTGAGGCCGCTGCCCCCGCAGCCGTCGCCGTTGCCGCCCCGGCCGCCGACGCCCCCGCCGCCGAAGAGAAGGACGAGTTCGAGGTCGTCCTCGAGTCCGCCGGTGATAAGAAGATCGCCGTCGTCAAGGTCGTCAAGAACCTGGCCGGCCTGGGCCTCAAGGAAGCCAAGGACCTGGTTGACTCCGCGCCCTCCACCATCTTCCCCTCCGCGAAGAAGGAAGACGCCGAGAAGGCCAAGGCTGAGATCGAAGAGGCCGGCGGCAAGGTCACCCTTAAGTGACTTTCCCCGTCTGAATCGGTCAGACTCTTCCACCCGACTGGGTGGGCGAAACCCCGTCCCGCATCCGCGGGGCGGGGTTTGTGCATGCATGGGCGCGTTGCGTGCGGCGCTGCGGGTGTTCCGGGCGCTGCGGGTGTTCCGGGTGCCGCGGGTGTTCCGGGTGCCGCTGGTGTGCTGTCGGGCCGGGCTGCTGGTTGTTCCCGTGGGCGGGGTCTGCCCGCGAGCCGTCTGCGCCGCGAGCTTCGCTCGGCGCGTTGGCTCGAAGCCCGGTCAGGCCTCGGCGTCGCCCGCGGGTACTGCGGTCAGGCCTCGGCGTCGCCCACGGGTGCTGCAGCCAGGCCTCG
>NZ_ALIY01000134.1:0-1068 GCF_000283035.1 Actinomyces sp. ICM58 | reverse complement strand
CGCTCCCCGCCGTGCCGCCCCCGCGCGGGGCGAGCGCGACCCGACCCGGCCCTGACCCGGCCCCGTGGTTTCTCAACAATGTCGCATGCAATTCCCTCGTGATTATTTCAAATATTGAAATCGAGTCGTTGGAATTGCAACGTTTGTGGGCAGTGTCAAAAACTGACCTGAGGGAATTGCATGCGACTTTTGGGGGACCCAGGAAAGGGGAGGTGCACATACAACGCCGCCCCCCGCGCGGGGCGAGCGCGACCCGACCCGGCCTCGTCCCCTACCATGGACGCATGAACCTCAGCTTCCCCGCACGCCCCCGCGTCGACGCCATCATCCAAGCCGCCATGGACATGGAGGCCGCGCCCCTCCTCCACGCGCTCGCCCCCATCGGCGACGACGAAACCCCCCAAGCCGTCCTGGCCGGCACCATGAAAACCCAACGATTCGCGCTCGGCCACCTCGAGGGACGCACCGTCCTGGTCGTCACCTCCGGCATCGGCCTGGCCAACGCCGCGTCCGCCGCCGCGCGCGCCCTCACCCTCGTCGACGCGCCCATCGTCATCGCCGCCGGCACCACCGGCGGGCTCGCCGCCGGCACCAACGTCGGCGACATCGCCGCCGGCACCAGCGCCATCTACGGGCAAGCCGACGCCACCGCCTTCGGCTACGCCATGGGCCAAGTCCCCCAGATGCCCGTCGACTACACCTCCTCCGAGGCCGCCGTCGCGCGGCTCGCCCAGCTGAGCGCGCTCATCGCCCACACCGTGCGTGTCGGCGGCATCGTCTCCTCCGACTCCTTCTGCACCGAAGCCAACGTCGGCCCCATGCGCGAGCGCTTCCCCGACGCCATCGGCACCGACATGGAAACCTGCGCGATGGCCCAAGTCTGCTGGTCCTCCGGCGTCGACTGGATCTCGTTGCGAGCAGTTTCCGACCTGTGCGGGCCCACCGCCGACCAGGCCTTCCATATGGACGGCCCCCTCGCCGCCGCCCACAGCGCCCAGGCCGTCCGCGCCTACCTGACGCTCCTCTGAGGCCGCCCGCGGCACCGCCTCCCCGCAGCGTGCGTGCGCC
>NZ_ALIY01000133.1:0-3452 GCF_000283035.1 Actinomyces sp. ICM58 | reverse complement strand
TGGCGAGCCGGGCTCCTTCCCCTCGGGGCAGGGGACCACGGCCTCGTCGTGGAGCAAGGGGGCGTGGTTCTCCGGCGCCGCCCTGCTCGCCGCGCTCGCGGCCCTCCCGTTCATGCTTGGCGTCACCGGCTCGATGATCGTCGGCATCGCGCTGACCGCCTTCGGCCTCGTCGGCGCCATGACCAGGTGGGTCGAGCGGCGCCGTATCCTGCGCGGGCCCAAATCTAGCGACGGGGCGGCCGTCATCGCCATGTCCCCGATCCTGCTCGTGCGATCCGTGCTGACCAGCTCCCTCGCGCTCGTCATTGGTGGGCTCATTCCCTACCTGGTCTGGGTCCTCGTCTCCTATTCCCACCAGGGCGTGATCCTGTGGAGCTGGCCCTTCGATGCTGCCAGCTCGGCCAGTCCCTCGCACGAGGACTATTGGTTGAGCGATCCGACGGGGGCGGCCATCGTGTGGGGGCTCGCGACGTTCACGCTGCTGGCGGCCTGGCTCATGCCTTTCGCGGCCGACCTGCGCGTCGGAATTGCCACCTCCCTGCGGGGTGTCGTGCGTCCGCTCTGGGGGCGGGCCCTCCTCGCGGTAGGCTGTGTGGGGTTCCTGATTGGCTCCTGGTATGCCATCACGGGTGGCCTGTCGCACTAGGCGAGTGGTGTTTGCGCTCGCTACTATTGCAACATTCAACTAATTCTGGAAGGTAAGGTCATGGCTCAGAAGAAGAAGCCCGACGTCGATCCCGTGCGCGCGAAGGCCGCGCAGATGCGCCTGGCGCAAGAGCGCGCCGACCGTCGTACCCGCATCATCGTCATCTCCGTCGTCGCCGCGATCATCCTGGCCGTCGTCGGCGCCGTCGGCGGCGTGATCTGGAAGCAGCAGTCCCAGATCAACGCCGCCCGCAACGTCGACCCCTCCGAGGTCCTCGGAGTCTTCGCGGATGGGCGCCCGATCGTCGTCAACGGCAACGGCGTGTCCTCCCAGGCCGACCCGAATCTGCCCACGCTCACCGAGTACTTCGACTATTCCTGCCACGCGTGTGCCGACCTCGACTCCGTCCTGGGCGAGGATCTGACGACCTGGGCATCCGAAGGGCATTACAACCTTGAGCTGCAGCCCGTTATTACCGTGAACATGGACTACCTCAAGCCTGCGACCGGTGCCTCCCTGGTCGTCGCCCAGAAGGCCCCCGACAAGTGGGTCGAGTTCCACCACGCGCTCCTGGCCTACTTCCGCTCCCAGTTCCAGGCGGGGAATGGCACGGTCGTCCAGAACCTCGATGCGTCCTGGAAGCAGGTCAAGCAGATCGCCACCGAGGTCGGCGTCCCCGCAGACGTTATTGCCACCTTCCCGGTCAACGCCGTCGAGCCCTACCTCGAGGCCTCCTCCAACGCCTGGAAGAACGCGTCCGTCGACGGGCGTGAGCCCAACAAGCTCGGTACCCCCGAGCTGGTCAAGGACCACTCCACCCTGGTGACGCTCACCAACGACCCCGAGTCCATGCGTGCCGCCATTAAGGAGCTCTTCGGATTCTCCGACTCCATGACCCCGCTGGTCGATCCCACCTCGGCGCCCGCCGCCACCGAGCCCTCCCAGAGCGGTGACGGCCAGTCGCAGAGCGAGGGGACAACCACCAGCTCGAACTGATCGTCGAGACGGTGGTGGGGCGGGTTCGCGTGGCGGGCCCGCCCCACCACTTACCTGGGGCGTGGTGTGTCACTCTTCCGCCCGCGCGCCGGGCCCCCAACCTGTGGCACACTAGTGTCCGCCGCCGGCTTAGCTCAGTTGGTAGAGCAGCTGTCTTGTAAACAGCAGGTCATCGGTTCGAGTCCGATAGCCGGCTCCGATGGTTAGTTCACACGGATACGGCCGTTGTGTGGCTGGCACTGGCCGGGTAGCCTGTTTTCCCCTGTTATTGCGGGAAAATGGGTGCCCGGCTTATTCGTACCTGTTGGTTGGTAGCGGCTGCGCGGGTATTTTGCGGGTTGATGGGGTCTGCTGGCGCTAGATTCATCCAGTTTGGTGTGTGCCCCCGGGGCAAATCAAAGATCACGCGGCAACGAAGGAACTCATCACGGCCCAATAGTCATTCGGGGCGGCGCTTGGCCGCGCGCGGCCCGGCCGTCTTCTTCGGGTGAAAGGACAAGCGTGTTGGTTGTGTCACGTCTTTTCTGCTTGCTGGTGCGGGGGCCTGGTCGGCGAGTTCCGCGACGATGCCCCCTCGACGATGCCAGGGACCGAGCCCTGACCAGCACGTTGTGTCGTATAACGTGCTCCTTCGGCCCGATGCATCCCGCCGTAACCCGTATGGCGGGTGAACTCGTGGCACCCTAACCGTTGTGGTGTGTCTGATTGGAAAGAGAAGTATCCGTCGAGCCCCTCCTCGCGGCACTTCTCACCGCGGCGCGGACGCCGCCCTCGCGGCCCTGCCCCGGCCTCGTCGCCTCGTTCCCCTCTCAGCGCCCCAGCGACCAGTCGACGCCCGACGCCCCCTGCTCCTCGAGCAACCGGTTCGCGCGCGAGAACGGTCGCGACCCAAAAAAACCTCGATACGCGGACAGCGGCGAGGGATGCGGCGACGCGATAATCGGCGTGTCCCCGAGGCGAGGGGCCAACGACTGCGCGTCCTTGCCCCACAGGACCGCGACGAGGGGCGCACGCGATCCGTCCGCGCGCCGACGAGCCACCAGCGCGTCGATCGCGCACTGCGTGACCTCCTCCCAGCCGCGCCCCCGGTGTGAGGCGGGGGCTCCCGGGCGCACGGTCAACACGCGGTTGAGCAGGCACACTCCCTGCTCGCTCCATGGCGTCAAATCGCCCGACGACGGGGGTGGGCAGCCCACGTCCTCGCCGAGCTCCCGAAAAATGTTGACCAGGGACCGAGGGATCTCGACCCCCGGACGAACCGAAAACGACAGGCCCATCGCGTGACCCGGCGTCGGGTACGGGTCCTGTCCCACGATCAGTACCTTCACCGAATCGAAGGGGTAGGTGAATGCGCGCAGCACGTCCGTCCCCGCGGGCAGGTAGCCGCGCCCCTCGTCCACCTCGGCGGCCAGCATTGCGCCCAACTCGTGGACGCGGCCCTCGACCGGCGCCAGAGCCGCGGCCCATCCCGGATCGATCAGCTCGGACAGCGGACGCGGATTGTAATCGCTCATGACACCAGCCTAATGCCGCGCATGCCACCCCACACATCCCGCGTGCCACACGAGCCCCTGCCGGTCTTTTCCGATAGTCTGAACGCGTGAGCTCTCAGTACCCCAGGGATGAATTTGACCGCGCCGGTGAAGACATGCCCGTCGGCATGCACCGCCCCAAGCCGTCCAAGTGGAAGAACGTGTGGCCCTTCCTGGCCATTCTCGTGATCGTTCCCGCGCTCGGCTGGGCAGCAGCCACTGCCCTGTCGCGCCAGCAGACCACCACCGTCAACCCCACCCCCGCGCCCATCACGACG
>NZ_ALIY01000132.1:0-2282 GCF_000283035.1 Actinomyces sp. ICM58 | reverse complement strand
AGCGCCTCGCCCGCACGGGAGCGAGCGCTGAGGCCGCCATCGGGATCGGAATCCTCCTCGCGGCGGCGGGAGCGGCCACCCGCGCCGGGGCGCGACGTTTCGCGCGCGGGCGCAGGCACCCCTAGGCCTTCATTCATCCCATCCACGACTCGACGCGGCATCGTTGCCGCTCAGAAAGGAATACACCATGCGCAGACAATGGATGCATCTGGCGCTCGCCTCGGTGGCCGCGCTGGCCCTGGCCTCGCTGCCGAGCCAGGTGGCCGCAGCCGGGCAGGACGAGGCCTCACAGGACGAGGCCGCGCCGATCACCCTGGACCTCTACACGCTCACCGACGTCCACGGGCACATTCAGCAGGTCACCAAGAAGGGAAGCGTGCGCGAGGCTGGGCTGCCCGCGATGAACTGCTACCTGAAGAAGGCCGCCGAACAGAACCCGAACTCATCGTTTACGCTGCTGGGCGACAACATCGGTGCGTCCCCCTACATCTCGGGGGCTCTCAAGGATAATCCGACCATCGCGGCCCTGAACACGATGAACCCCCTGGCCTCGACGATCGGTAACCACGAGTTGGACATGGGGCAGGCGGTCTTCAAGCAGCGCGTCGATGGGTCCAACCCGAGTGAGTTCGTGCAGGCGACCTTCCCGTACCTGGGCGCCAACATCGAGGGCATGGGCACCTACGGGAATGGCACCCCCTACCTGGGGGACTACAAGCTGTGGGTATCACCCTCGGGCATGAAGGTGGCGTTCATCGGCGCGATCGCGCAGGATGTGCCTTACAAGCTCAGTCCCGGAACCACTGCGGGCCTGACCTTCACGGATCCGATCGCTCGCATTAACTCCCTGGCCGCCGAGCTGAAGACCAGCGGAGAGGCCGACGTTGTCATCGCCATGCTGGACGACGACGTGAAGAACAACTACACGAAGGTCGGCAAGGACGTCGACGGACTCATGGGCGGGGACACGCACGTGCCCTACGAGTTCGACCACGTCAACTCGGTGGAGTCCTTCGAGTCCGCCAACCCGCGCCTGGCGGGCGTCGCGTCGGGCTCCTACACGGATAACCTCGGTCTGATCCGCCTGACGATTGATCCTGCGACGCGCCAGGTCACGAGTGCCGACTCGATCCTCATCCCGGCCGCCGAGGTTGCCCAGTGCGGCGCGGACCCCGACACCCAGGCGATTGTGGATCAAGCCGAGGCCGACTCGAAGGAAGCGGGCAAGCGCGTCGTCGCGACCGGGTATAGGACCCCCTTCATGCGCGGCGTGTTTACCACTCCTGACGGCGCGACCGAGCCGGGGTCGAACCGAGGCATCGAGTCGTCCCTGGGCGACCTGGTGGCCGACTCGCTGCGCGAGACCATCCTCACCCCGGATGGGAAGAGCGTCGACATCGGCATGATCAACGCGGGCGGGTTGCGCGCTGATCTCGTCCCGAACGAGGACGGCACGATTACATACGCGCAGACCTACGAGGTCGAGCCCTTCTCCAACGAGCTGGGGTATGTGACGCTGAAGGGATCTGACGTCAAGGACGCGCTTGAGCAGCAGTGGAAGACGGATCTGAACTCGCAGAATTCCCGTCCGATGCTCAAGCTTGGCCTGTCCTCGAACGTGCGCTACACCTACGATCCTGCCAAGCCCTACGGGGAGCGTATTACCTCGGTGACGATCAACGGCGAGCCCCTGAAGGCCGACGCGACCTATACGGTGGGTTCGGTGACCTTCCTCCTGGCGGGCGGAGACTCCTTCGATGCGCTGACCCGCGGGGGCGCGGCGGTTACGAACGGGAACCTCGACCGCGACGCCTTCAATGCCTACCTGAACGCGCACTCGGGTGGTGGGGATCGTTCCGCCGAGGCCTCGTCAGCTTTGACTCCGCGCGCGGCGAAGTCCTCGATCGGCCTGTCCCTGCCCACCGAGGCGGTCGCTGACGGCTCGACCGTGACGATCCCGCTGCGCGGCCTGTCCTTCTCGGAGGGGCCTTCGATCACGCGCAAGGTGCGCGTGAGTGCGGGCGGGCCGCAGGCCGTGGCCGACGTGGATAACTCTCTCGTGGATACCCACGCATCGGACGCTGCCGCAGTCATCACGACGGACGGCGCGGGACAGGCGAGCGTCGACGTGACGGTCGTGGGCGCGTGTGAGGGGAAGGCGGCCGGCGAGGTTGTGAATGTGGCGCTGACAGTCGCCACCGACTTTGCAACGGTCGTCGAGGCCTCGGACGGAGTGACGATTCCCGTGACCTGCGCGGGCGCCGCCCCCGCCCCGTCGGCTG
>NZ_ALIY01000131.1:0-9714 GCF_000283035.1 Actinomyces sp. ICM58 | reverse complement strand
GGGGCCGCGCCGCGCTCTCCAAGCGCGGACGGGTGATCGGGCGGGGTGGGGGCCGCCGCATCCAGGACTCGCACGCCCGCGGACGCCAAGTCCGCGGCCAGGAAAGCGGACACCGGGCCCTCGCCGAGGGCCGTCAGCAGCGTCGGCGCCTCCCCCGAGGGGAAGGGGGCCGGGGAGTCGGCCTCGGCCTCGTCGGCGGAAGGAGCGCGGGTGGCCGCGACGAGCGCCGCGTAGGTGACGGCCGCGTTCGTCGCTGGGCCGCCGGCGGCCATCGTGAAGTCCGTGGAGGTCACCTTCAGGCCCGGGTCGGGCACGTGGTCGAGTCGGTGCAGCACGTCCAGGGTCGTCAGCCCGGCAAAGAGAGCAGTCATGGGCATATTGTCGCACCCGGCGGGCGCTGGGGGACGAGGCGGGCGCTGGGGCTGTACCATGATGGCGAACCAACATTCACCGACTCTTTCGGACCGCCATGCACCTGCTCGACGCGCTGAACAATTCACTCCCCGAGGCCTTCCGAGCCATCGACCTCATGGGCGTGCTCCTCAACGGTATCCTCGGCGGAAAGGTTGCGCGAGAACGCAACTTCGACGCCGTCGGCTTCTGCATCCTCGCGATCATGACGGCACTCGCGGGCGGCATGATCCGTGACCTGCTGCTGACGACGCGTACCGGCGCACCCGTGGCCATCACAGACCCCTACTACCTGTGGTTCGCGATCATTGGTGCCCTGGTCGCGATGGCCTTCCGCATGGACTCGCGTGCGTGGTCGGTGCTCCTCGTCATCGCTGACGGCATGGTGCTGGGCTGTTGGAGCGCGACCGGCGCGATCAAGACCCTCGACGCGGGGTTTGCGATCATACCGGCGATCCTGCTCGGCATCATGACTGCCATCGGCGGTGGCATGGTCCGAGATATCTCCGCGGGCTTGGTCCCGCGCGTCTTTGGCGGCAATAACCTCTACGCCACACCGGCGTTTGCGTGCTCGCTGGTCACGGTTGCGTTCTGGTACATGGGCCAGCCGGTCCTGGGCATGGGCGCATCCATTGTCGTTGGCCTCATCTTCACCGCCATGGCGCACTGGCGTCGATGGAGGCTCCCGCAGACCCGCGAGTGGACGATCACTCTCACATATTCGCAGTTAAAAGCTCTGCGCAGGGGTAGGCGTTAGTATGGCCGTGTGAATTCCAAAGCAACACACGCTTCTTCGTCTCCCGCAACGGCGCGTAAGCCGTTCAAAACGTGGCACCTGTCCATGATGGCCCTGGGCCTGGCGATCGGTGCCGGCTTCTTCCTGGGCACGGGCTCCGCCATTCACCAGGCGGGCCCCGCCGTCCTCGTGTCCTACCTGCTGGCCGCCATCATCGTCGTGTCGGTCATGCTGGCCCTCGCGGAGCTGGCCTCGTCCCTGCCGTCGACCGGTTCCTTTTCGTCCTACGCCGAGGCCGGGATCGGCCGGTGGGCCGGGTTCACTATCGGGTGGCTGTATTGGGTCATGCTCATCATGGTGTCGGGCTTGGAGGTGACGGGCGCGGCCACGTTCTTCGTCGGCTGGTTCCCGGGCGTGCCCCAGTGGGTCGTCGCCCTGGTCATCGTCGTCGTCATTGGCGGCATTAACCTGCTGGCCGCCGGCCAGTACGGCGAGATCGAGGCCTGGCTGTCGATGGTGAAGATCATCGCGATCGTCGGCTTCCTGTGCGTGGGTGTCTTCCTGGTCGCGCGCACCGCGCTCGTTGGGCCGCTGCCCGGACACGAGGGCGTCCTGCAGAATGTCCTGGGTCACAACGGTTTCGCGCCCAACGGCCTGTCGGGTATCGCCGTGGCTCTCCTGGCCGTCATCACGTCGTTCGGTGGCCTCGAAATCGTCACGATCGCCGCCGCCGAGGCCGAGGACCCCCGCGCCGCGATGGCCAGCGCGATCCGTTCTGTCATTACCCGCATCCTCGTGTTCTACGTGGGTTCCGTCCTCCTGCTGACCGCCCTGCTGCCCTGGGACAGTGAGGCGATGGAGAAGAATGCCTTTGCCGTCGTCCTCGAGATGGCGGGCATCCCGGCCGTCAGGACCATCATGGAGGTCATTATCTTCATGGCGTTGGTTTCCGCATTCTCCGCGAACATTTACGCCTCCTCGCGCATGGTCTACTCCCTGTCTGCGCGCGACATGGGGCCGCGCTGGCTGCTGGGTGCTCCCGCCGCCGAGAAGGCGCACGCGCACACCGTCGTCAAGGCCGCCCTCGAGGACGACGAGGCCGTCCTGGCTGCCGAGAGGGAGGGAGACATCGCGGCCGGGCGCACCCCGAAGCGAGCGGTCGGCCTGGTCGTCGCGCTGGCGCTCCTGGCGGTCCTGGGCAACTGGTACCTGCCAGACACTATCTTGACGATGCTCATCAACGCGATCGGCATGGTCCTCCTCATCGTGTGGACTTTCATCATCATTTCGCTCATGCGCCTGCACCCCACTCTGGAGCGCAGCGGCTCCCTCGTGATCCGCATGCCCGGTTGGCCGTGGCTGCCGTGGGTTGTCCTGGTGGGCCTGGCTGGCATCGCCGCGCTCATGCTCACGAGCGACGAGGGGCGCTCTCAGCTGGTCTCGATGGGCGCGCTCACGCTCATCATCGTCGCGATTTACTTCGTGCGTCAGCTGGTGAGTTCGCGCGCCACCAAGTAGTTATCCACAGGGGCGCGCCGCCGAGTACGCAGATGCCGGCGGTCGGGTCCATCATGGGGGCACCCCGACGACGCGTCGGGGTGCCCCCATGGCGTGGGCTCACGCGAGTGATGAGTGAACAGGAGGCGTGATGGCACGCAAGCGCCGCAGAAGCATCGGGGATATGATCGGCGTCCTGCTGATCGTCGCCGCCCTGGTGTGGGCGTTCGCGCCCGGCGTCGGCTGGGACCTGCTGGGCCTGCGCTCGCGCCTGGGGTGGCCTCCGATGCGCAGCGGGGAGGCGCTGTCCTCCTTGCCTGACACCGAGGCTGCCCGCCAGCTGCGCGAACTCGCCGTTCGGTCCGCGGATGAGGCGTCAGTCGTCCCGGATTACGACCGTCAGGCCTTCGGACAGCGGTGGGCGGATACCGACCATAACGGCTGCGATACCCGTAACGACATCCTCGCCCGGGACCTCGCGCGACCCACCTTCAAGCCGGGTACGCGGGACTGCGTGGTGCTCACCGGGACGCTCGCCGAACCCTACACGGGCACCACGATCCAGTTCCAGAGGGGGGACAAGAGCTCTGCCCTGGTCCAGATCGACCACGTCGTCGCCCTGGCTGACGCGTGGCGCTCGGGGGCCTGGCAGTGGGACGCGCAGCGGCGCCAGGAGTTCGCCAACGACCCCGAGAACCTCCTGGCGGTCGACGGGGCGGCAAACGAGGACAAGTCGGCGTCCTCCGCTGACCAGTGGCTGCCGCCCAACGCCGCCTTCCGCTGCGACTACGTCAAGCGGCAGATCGCCGTCAAATACGCCTACGGCCTCAGCGTCACTCAGGCCGAACAGGACGCGATGGCGACCCAGCTGACTACCTGCTCGAACGATCCCTAGTCCGAATCTGTCAGACTGTTCGGAGTGTGAGCCTGTGCGTGTGACGCTCACACGAATGCAGTGCGCCTGTGTGCCAGTGACTAGCGGAGGCAAGAAGAATCTCAGGCTTTTTCTCAACATGTGTCCATCCGGTGTGGAACTGTACCCAGCGCGGGGACGTTGCCGAACAACGCCGGTAAGGTTCCCCTCAAGGGAGAGGGGCGACATGTACACGGCAATCAACTGGGCGATGGACGCGGGCTTGTACGCGGCCGTCAGCGCGCTCACCTGCGCCCTGTGGTGGCTGCTCGGCATGCGTGCTGACCGCGCGCGCCTGCGCGGGCGTCCCCCGCGCGCCACCTCACACGACGAGGCCCCCGGCCACGCCAGCCACGACCAGCTCACCGTCTCCAAGGCCCTGCCCCTCATCTACCGTCGATCCAAGCGGACCGGTGCCCTCCTGCCGCGAGAAGACAACCCGCACACCCCCACGACCGCGGAGATTCCCGTGGTCGCGGCCCAGGCCTCGTCGATGTGGAGGCTGCCGAGGGCACTGCCCCTCGCGTGGATCCTCTACCTGGCGGGCCTCCTGATCTTCACGCTCCTGCCGATCCCCTCCGACCCGGTGGCAGCCTGCGCCGCGATCATCCACTGGGACAACTACGTGCCCTTCGGGTCCCTGTCCGCCGTCGCCGACCAATTCCGCGACGGCGAACAGCTGCGCGGCACCCTCTACGGCCTATCGATCCTCCTCAACATCGCCCTGTTCGTGCCCCTCGGCGCGCTCGCGGAGACGGCGTGGAGGATTCGGCGCGCCCGCCAAGCCCGCGAGGACCTGCCCACCGACGGCGGGCGCCTGGCCCGTTCCATTCCCACCCGTCGCGTGCTCGTATGGATTGCGATCGGCGCCCTCGTCTCCTGCCTGATCGAATTCACCCAGTACACGGGCCTGTTCGGTGTCGTGCCCTGCACTTACCGCGTCGTCGACATCGACGACGTCATTACCAACACGATCGGCACCTACCTGGGCGTGCGGCTCCTGCCCCTCATCGCGCGCAACGCGCGCTTCATGGGCGCGTAGCTGTCCAATCCGATAGCGTGGCGCAGACTTGCTCGAGCGTCACGCGAGAGGAAGCGACGGCGACCACAAGGTCGTACACATCATCGTTGGAAACTGTTTCTGAGATTTCGAGCGCGTTGAGAGATAAAAAAACGGAACAGGAAGCCCACGCAAGGCGCTCATTGCCGTCGATCAGCGCGTGGTTCTTCGTGAGTGATTCAAGTAAAGCTGCCGCCTTGGCTGCGGTGGACGGGTAAGCGTCCTGGCCCATCAGCGTCGTCTGCGGGCGCAAGGCCGCCGCATTGAGGAGGCCGAGATCTCGAACGGGACCGATTCTCAGTGCGGTCACGATATCCAGCAGGTCCTCAAGTGAGAGAAACTCGCACGGCATGGCGCTACTGTCCAAGTCGCTCCAGCGCGTCCCCCCAGCGCTCAACGGTCTGGTTGAGTGCGTCGGTCACGCGCTGGCGGTGCGTCATGCGGTTGAACTCCTCGTCGATGGCGCGCAGCACTGCATCGTGTTTGGACGTGCCGGCGCGCTGGGCGAGCTCGTCGAGCTTGCGTGCGTGTTCCTCGTCGAGTCGGAGTGTCATAGCCATGCCGTAATGGTATCACTCTGATACCAGACTTGTGGTGGTGGCCCTCCTACAGCCAGCCGGCCGCGCGGGCCAGGGACGCGGCCTCGGCGCGCGTGCGCGCGTTCATCTTCAGCATCGCCGAGGACACGTGGTTGCGCACCGTCCCCTGGCTGAGATGGAGGGAATGGGCGATGTCGGCGATCGTGCCTCCGCCTTCAACCTCATGCAACACGTCGGCCTCGCGATCCGTCAGGGGAGAAGACCCCGCCGCCAGCGCTTCCAACGCCAGATTCTGGTCGATCGCCCGCCCGCCCGCGGCCACCGTCCGCACGCCCTCCACGAGAGTCTCGACCGGCGCGTCCTTCACCATGAAGCCCGTCGCCCCCGCGTCGAGGGCGCGCTGCAAGTAACCTGGGCGCCCAAAGGTCGTCACGATGAGCACGCGCACCCCCGGGAATCGGGAACGGATCGCCTGCGTGGCCGTGATGCCGTCCATGCGGGGCATCTCGACGTCGATGATGGCGACGTCGATGGGGGCACTCGCGCGGGCAGGGGCGTCCGCTGATGCCAGGCGCGCCAGCTCATCGAGTGCCTGCGCGCCGTCCGCGGCCTGCGCGACGACCTCAATGTCGCGCTCCAGGTCCAGCAACCCAGCCAACGCCCCGCGAATCATCGCC
Source organism: Actinomyces sp. ICM58 (assembly GCF_000283035.1). Taxonomy (NCBI): domain Bacteria; kingdom Bacillati; phylum Actinomycetota; class Actinomycetes; order Actinomycetales; family Actinomycetaceae; genus Actinomyces; species Actinomyces sp. ICM58. The sequence goes on along the minus strand of NZ_ALIY01000131.1, from coordinate 3,881 downwards.
TGGTCATCGGCCACGAGTACCCGAATCGTCACGTCACCCTCCTGTCTGCCTGCGCTTGGGGTACTAGGCTAGCGCAGGTGAGAGGATCGTTCCTTGTGTTCGCCGCCCCTCAGGATGAGTGGGCGGCGGGTGCACCGTCGAAGGACAGCGCGGGGCCCTGGGAGGGGGCCGCGGCGGAGAAGATCAGGACGAGTGGGCGGCGGGTGCACCGTCGAAGGTCAGGACGAGTGGGCGGCGGCTTCGGCGTCGAAGGACAGCGCGAGCGTCCACGTAGAGCCCGACGCGCCCCAGGTGAGCGTGCCCTCGTCGCCGACCAGCTCAGACAGGCCCGCCAGGCCCGACCCCGACCCCGCGCTCGACGCGGCGTAGGCGGCCGAGTATCCGTCGTTTGTGACGGTCACGCCGCCCGGGGAGAGACGGACACGCACCCACGAGGGGCGCGCGTGCAGGATCGCGTTCGTGACCCCCTCGCGGATCACGTGGGCGGCGGCGGCCGAACGAGGCCCCGACGGCGGCTCGCCCTCGTTCGTGATCTCGGCGTCGATGCGCGCGACCTCCAAAAGCGACCGCGCCTCCTCGAGCTCCTCTCCCGGGGACAAGGCCCGCGCGGCCGCCACGATGCGGCGCACGTCAGCCAAGGCCTCGTTCGACTGCGCGGTGACCGCGCGAATCTGCTCGCGCGCCTCCTCAACACGCCCCGCCTCCAGGAGACGACCCGCCAGCTCAGATATCATCGTGATCCCCGTCAGCGAGTGCCCCAGGATGTCGTGCAGATCCGTGCTCAGGCGCGCCCGTTCGGCGGCCTTCGCGCGCTGAATCGCATCCTGGCGGCGCAGATGCTCGCGGGCCGAACGCTCCATGCGCCAACGCGCCACCCCCACGAAGACACACAGCAGCACCAGGTACCAGCCCATCCACAGGGGCTCACCCTGCGCGTAAGCGGCCACACCCGCGATAGCGGTCACCGGCACGAGGCCCGCGACGATGAACCTGCCCGGCGCCTGAAACACCCACGCGACCAGCAGATACGACGTCAGCATGAACGCGTGAGGCGTGTCAACGGAAACCGCGTACACGAGGTAGGCGACCGTCGCCGCCGCCAGCGCCGCGTGGGAGAGGATGAATGGCCTCGTGAAGGAGTTGCGCGCGGGCAGGGGATTGGCCAGCCACGTCGCCGAGTTCACGACCGCGATGAGGGCGCACAACCCGATGAGGCCCGCGCGCTGGGCCGGATCCGGCAGCCGCACGGCGTAGGCGAGGGGGAACCCTATGAACAGCATCCACGGGGCCGCCCACGCCAGGGAGATCAAGCGCTCCTTCATGACACCAGCCTAGCGAGCCGTGTCGTGGGACGCGCCCCACCAGGCGATGCCCGCCGTGAGAACCACCCACCCGACGATGTTGAGCCACGCCGCCGTCGGCATCGGGACGGTACCGGCAACCGCGTAAATCGCCTGGACGGCGCCGTACAGGGGCGTGAAGGGTGCGACGTGGGAGACGAAGGGCGGCATCTGCTCCAGCGGGATGAACATGCCGGACACGAACGCGCCGAACACCATGACGAACGCCGAAGCGCTGTAGGCATTCTCGCCCTTAATCGTGTAGCCGCACGCCAGGCCGATGAGCGCACCGAGCGCCGACAGCGCGATGACGACCGCGGCGCTGGCCGCCCACGCGCCCGCCGTCATCTGCGAGCCGGTAGCCAGGCCAACACTGAAGCAGATGAGCGCGATGAACGCGCTCAGCGCCACCAGGGCCGTGAGGCGCACAAGGAGAATCACCCACGGCTGGATGGGCGTCAGCGCGTACATGCGCGAGATTCCGGTCGTGCGCTCGACGGACAGCGTCGCGCCGAGCGACCCGCCCACCAGGATCACGCCGTATGTGGTCATCATGACGACCATCGCGGCGGCCACGTTGCCGCGCCCAGTCTGCGTGGTGCGCGCGGCCTCGGTCATCCCGAACATCGCGTACATGAACAGGGGCAGGAGCAGGGCAAACGCCATGTTCCACGGGTTAAGGATGTGCGACAGGAATGTCGCGCGCCACAGCTTCCCGGCCCCCGTGAAGGGGGAGGGGATCGGTCGGTCGGTGGTACGCGCGGGTGCGTGGGTGGTCATGATTCCTTCTTCGTGTGTCGTGTCTGGGTTCGTGGGCCGGGGGCCTCGGGACGAGGCCGGGGCCGGCTCATCGGGGTGGGCGTTCGTCGCGCTCACTCGGCGTCGGCGTGGGAGGTGATGCGCTCGAAGACGTCTTCGAGGTCCTCGTTGTCGGCGACGACCTGCTCGGTGGGAGCGTCCAGGAGGACCTTCCCGGCGTCGATGATGACGATGCGATCGGCCTCCTTGCGGGCCTCGGTCAGGTAGTGCGTGGCGAAGAGGAGCGTGCGGCCCTCCGCGGCCTCGGCGTGCATCGTGTCCCAGAATGCGCGCCGCGCCAGGGCGTCCATGCCGGCCGTGGCCTCGTCGAGGATCAGGAAGTCCGGGTTGCCGGAAAGGGCGAGGGCGAGGCGCACGCGCTGCACCTCGCCGCCGGAGAGCTTGTTGAGCGGCCGCTTGGCGAGCTTCGTCAGGTTCGTGCGCTCGAGGAGCTCGTCGGTGGGGATCGGGTTGGCGTGCATGGCGGCGACCAGGTCGATCGTGTTGCGGACCTTTCCGTCGCGCGGCAAGGCCCCGGACTGGAGCATCGCGCCCACGAGGGAGCGCCGCACGGCCTCGCGCGGGTTCATCCCGTAGACGCTGATGTCGCCCTGCGTGGGGGTGGCCAGGCCGAGGACGATGTCCAGGAAGGTGCTCTTTCCCGCGCCGTTGACGCCGAGGAGCGCCACGATCTCGCCGGGCATGAGGGTGAGGTTCACGCCGCGCAGCGCGTCGACGTGGCCGAAGGACTGGTGGATGTTTGTCGCCTGGAGGGCGGGCGTTGCTTCTGCGTTCATGACTCCCAGTCTGCGCGCGTTTAGGTGGGGCCGGAAGTGCCCTTTGATGCAGGTGGTGCCATGACAAATGTCAGGGGGCGCGGGTGCGGGCGCGCGTCTTGCCTCGTTGGGCTAGCTCGGTTTCGCATGTAATTCCCCCGCATCCGGTCAACGAGCTGCACGGGGGTAGTGTCCCCTCCCGAAAGTCGCATGCAATTCCCCCGAGGTGGTTTTCTGCGACGCCTCAAAACGTTGGAATTGCAACGACAGTATTTCAATGTATGAAAGGTTTACAGGGAAATTGCATGCGAAATCGTATCGGTTGGTCGTTGTCGTGGCTCGCGCACCCGTAACCGCGCACGTGGGCCCGCTAATACGAGCGCGGGCCCTCTGATCCGCACCTTAACCCCCTAACACGAGCGCGGGCGGCCCCGCCCAGACGCGGAATAGCGGGTTAGCGTGCGATATTGCGGGTTAGCGCTCGCGATAGCGGGTTCGCATGCGAGCTCCATGCGGCCAGGCATCGTTGTGTCCGCAACGCAGGCCACCTCGCCCACAGCAGCCTGTCAACGATTTTCGCCGAGGTGGTCTGCGCAGTGGGCGCCACGCCACCTCGAGCCGCGACTTCACCGCCCCGAACCGTGACCTCACCGCCACCAAACGGGGGGAATTGCACCATTAGAGGTGCGACACGCCGGCGACACGCCGAAGGGAGGCTTCTAATGCTGCAAAACCCCCATCGCCACCGGTGTGGCGAGCACCGGTTGGCTCGGGCCAGGCCACGGTGCCCGTGGGGGGAACCGGGGCGAGCGCCAGATTAGTTTCGCACGTAATTTAACTCGGTCATTTTTCGAGATGGCCCACAAACGTTGCAATTCCAACGGTTACATTTCAAAGTCTGAAATATGTGGAGGGGAATTACGTGCGACATTGGTGACTGGCGGGCATGACTGATCAGTGCACAGCC
>NZ_ALIY01000130.1:0-1376 GCF_000283035.1 Actinomyces sp. ICM58 | reverse complement strand
GCCAGGTAGCAGTCAGCGACCACTGTGATCAAGGCGCTTTCGCAGCGTTTACGGCGCTGAAGCAACCACTCTGGAAAGTAGGTTCCTGAGCGCAGCTTGGGGATCGCCACGTCGATGGTGCCGACCCTGGTGTCCAGGGGCCGGTAGCGATACCCATTGCGCCTGGCGTGACGCTGCGGGTCTTGTTGGCCCCACTGGGCCCCGCACACCGCATCAGCGTCCGCTGATAGCAACGCGTTAATCACGTGCTGGAGCAGGGAACGCATCAAATCCGGGGATGCCTGGGACAATGCCTCGCCAAGCAGGCCAGCAGGGTCGATAATATGAGGAGCGGTCATCGTTGTGCCTCCAAATCGTTTCGAGTCAGAAGTAGAGAGCTTTCTCGAAGGATCACACGGTGACCGCACCCATATCAAACGGGCCGACCACCACACGGTTACACCACTATGCGGGACACTACTTCCCAATCGGGTGCACGCCTCACCGCAACAAGCATTTTCCCGAAGGCAGAGGACCAGAAGCCGATCGCTACGGCCACAGGCCGTTGCATGGGCAGGCAGAGCCGCCATCAAAAGGCCACAGCGCCTGCTACACACAAATACCAGACGACTCCGGCGTTGCAAACACGCCAGAGCGCGCGGGCCCGCCGATCGGGCACGCAGATGTCCCTGACCTGGCAGCTGACGATCCGGATAGGATACGACGATCCGGATAGGATACGACGATCCGGATAGGTTACGACGATCCGGATAGGTTAATAAGCTATCCGGATGCTCACAACCTATCCAGATAGCAACAACCTATCCACTTACACAGCCTGATTCAGCCAAAAGGCTGATTTTGGGCGTTTCCACACGATCGGTCTGCAGTTTGATGACTACACCGCCTCAAGTCGCGGGCTGACCACCGCCAGTTGAGGGAATCGCACCATTAGAACCGCGACACGCCGCCTGCACGCTGACAGACAGCTCCTCATGCTGCCAAACCCCCATCACCATCGGTATGGAGGGCGGCGGCGAGGCCTGGGTGCAGTGCCCGTGGGCGGCGGCGAGGCCTGACCGCAGTACCCGCGCGCGGCGGCGAGGCCTGGGTGCAGTGCCCGCGGGCGGCAACGACGCCACCTCCAGGCAAATCTCGCACGTAATTTATCGCGGTCATTTTTCGAGACACCTCAAAAACGTTGCAATTCCAACGATGTAAGTACGATATTTGAATGAGTCATAGAAGAATTACGTGCGAAATTGCTGATCGACGGCCACAGCTAGGCTTCGAGACAACGCGCCAAGCCACACGTCAGCACCGCACAAGCGCCGCCGGCGTGGAGGGCGACGCCGAGGCCTGACCGCAGCACCCGCGGACGGCGGCGAGGCCTGGCT
>NZ_ALIY01000129.1:0-7524 GCF_000283035.1 Actinomyces sp. ICM58 | reverse complement strand
TGCCGTCGCGCTCGTGCGCCTTCGAGATCGACATGGACGCGCTCATCTCCCAGATGAGCGCCGACCCGATCCAGGTCAAGGGCGTCTCGACGTTCCCGCTGGCCAAGGAGGACATCGCTCTCGTCGTTCCGTCTGACATCCCCGCCTCGCGCGTGGAGCAGATCGTGCGTCAGGGTGCCGGCCCGCTCGCGGAATCGGTCTCACTCTTCGATATCTACGAGGGCGACCAGGTGCCCGAAGGCTACCGCTCCCTCGCGTTCGCCCTGCGACTGCGCGCCGCTGACCACACGCTGACCGCAAAGGAATCCGAGGCGGTCCGTGCGCAGGTGGTGGCCAAGGCCAAGAAGGTCCTGGGAGCCTCCTTGCGCGCCTGAGACGTCGCGACCAGCGTCTGGCCGGTCGAATCTCACGTGTGGCGCCCCACTCATTGGGGTGTCGCAGGTGTGGATTCGACCGGTCTTCGCCTTAGCATGGTCTTATGCACATTCTTGTAACTGCAGCATCAAAGCACGGGGCGACGGACGAGGTCGCCGACGCCATTGCCCGGCGTATCGAAGCGAGTGGAATCACCGTTGATCGTCTCGCGCCCGCCGACGTCACGTCGGTCTCGGGTTACCATGCCGTCGTTGTCGGATCGGCCGTGTACATTCTCCAGTGGATGCCCGAGGCACACGACTTCATGGAGCGTTTTAAGGACGAGTTGCCCGTCGGACGCGTATGGGCCTTCTCCGTCGGCATGAACGGCGTTCCCAAGCACTCCGAGCAGGACGGCACGCGCGTCGGACCGCTCCTCACCCATGTCAAGTGCCGCGAGCTGCATACCTTCCCGGGTCGCTACAAGCCCTCCCTTCTGTCCCTGCGCGAGCGTTCGGTTGCCCGCCTGGCTGGAGTTGTCGAGGGGGACTTCCGTGACTGGGAGGCTATCGACCAGTGGGCTGATGAGATCGTCGAGGCGCTGAAGGCCTGAGACTGTCAGAACGTGAGTGGGTGAGGGGCGCCCTCACCCACTTGCGCACATATATGCACATGCATGTATAATCATGCATATGAGTTCAGCAGCAGCGTTCCCCAGCACGAAGAGTGCCAGGCACGAAATGATCCGCAACCTCCTGGCCTCCGAGTCCATTGGTAGCCAGGAAGCGCTGCGCTCACGCCTTGCTCAGCGGGGCATCGACGTCACCCAGACAACACTGTCGCGCGACCTCATGGACCTGCGGGCCACCAAGGTGCGCAACGCATCCGGCACCCTCATCTACACCGTGCCCGACCATGACGGGGGAGCGACCCACGACGGCGAAGCCGCCAACGTCCGCCTCGCGCGCTGGTGCCAGCTCCTGCTCGTCACCTCCGTTAAAGTCGGCAACCAGCTCGTTTTGCGCACCCAGGTCGGGGCGGCCAATCTCCTTGCCTCCTCGATCGACTCCGTGCGCCGAGAGGAAATCGCCGGCACCATCGCCGGCGACGACACGATCCTCGTGATCTGCCGCTCCGAGGAGGATGCCGCCGGCGTCGAACGCATGCTCCTCGCCCTCGCAGAGCCCGGCGCTCTGCCCGAAAACTAGCCACGGCCTCGTCCCAACGAGCCGCGATACGACAAACGAAACCCCCAGTGGAAGGAACCCCCATGTCGAGCACAGACCGCGTCGTCCTGGCCTACTCAGGCGGCCTGGACACCTCCGTCGCCATCGGATGGATCGGCGAGCAGACCGGCCGCGAGGTCGTCGCCGTCGCCGTCGATGTCGGCCAGGGAGGCGAAGACCTCGAGGTCATTCGTCAGCGCGCTCTCGACTGTGGTGCCGTCGAAGCCTACGTCGCCGACGCTCGCGACGAATTCGCAAACGAGTACTGCATGCCCGCGCTCAAGGCCAACGCCCTCTACGAAGGCAAGTACCCCCTCGTCTCCGCCCTCTCGCGCCCCGTCATCACCAAGCACCTGGTCAAGGCAGCGCGCGAATTCGGTGCCACGACCGTCGCCCACGGCTGCACCGGCAAGGGCAACGACCAGGTCCGTTTCGAAGTGTCCATCACCTCGATGGCCCCCGACATGGACTGCATCTCCCCGGTGCGCGACCTCGCCCTGACCCGCGACGTCGCCATCGAATACGCAGAAAAGCACAACCTGCCGATCGAAACGACGAAGCACAACCCCTTCTCGATCGACCAAAACGTGTGGGGCCGCGCCATCGAGACCGGCTTCCTCGAAGACCTGTGGAACGCCCCCACCAAGGACGTCTACGTCTACACCGACGACCCGACCTACCCGCCGCTGCCCGACGAAGTCGTCATCACCTTCGACAAGGGCATCCCCGTCGCCATCGACGGACGCCCGGTCACCCCGCTTGAGGCGATCCAGGAGATGAACCGCCGCGCCGGCGCCCAGGGCATCGGCCGCATCGACATGGTCGAGGACCGCCTCGTGGGCATCAAGTCCCGCGAGATCTACGAGGCGCCCGGCGCAGTCGCCCTCATCGAGGCCCACCAAGCCCTCGAATCCATCACCCTGGAGCGTATGCAGCACCGCTACAAGCGACAGCTCGAGCAGACATGGGGCGAACTCGTCTACGAGGCCCAGTGGTACTCGCCGCTCAAGAAGTCGATGGATGCTTTCATCGAGCACACCCAGGAATACGTGTCCGGCGAGATCCGCATGATCCTTCACGGCGGACGCGCGACCGTCAACGGGCGCCGCTCGGAGTCCTCCCTCTACGACTTCAACCTGGCGACCTACGAGACGGGCGACACCTTCGACCAGTCGTCGTCGCGCGGATTCATCGACATTTACGGCCTGCAGTCCAAGCTCGCGGCCGCCCGCGACGTGCGCTTCGGCGTCAATATGGGGTACTGAGTACTCACTGAGCGTTCTCTCACAGGGAATGTTTCAGTTGGGTTTCAAGAGGTGGGAGCGTCGGCGACGGCGCTCCCACCTCGCCTACTGTGTCGTGTATGACGTTCCAAGACAGTGCGCCGATCGGAGGGACCGCGGCCACCGATCAGGATGAGGCCCTGCGTGAGCGCATGATGCGCTACACGGTCGCTGGCATGTTTTTCGTCGGCTTCGCCGGGAAGGGCGTGCGCGGGATATTCGGAGACATCGGCTCCCTCGTGCCCATGCTCATCCTTCTCGTGGCCTTCGTGGTGCTGTTCCGCAGCTCCGGGCGGTCCCTGCTGTTGCGCCGCTTCCCGACGACGATCAGCCTGTTCGTGCTCTGGTGCGGGCTCACCTGTTTCTGGTCGGTTGACCCCATGACGAGCGCGCAGTTCTGGGTTCTTCAGTGCGCGCTGACGCTGGTCTCGATCGCCGTCGCGGTCGCGCTGCCGTTGACGGCGCTTGTGGAGTCCCTGATCCTGTCGTTCCAGTGGATCATCGGGTCCTCGTTCATTCTCGAGGTCCTGGTCGGCTTGTTCGGCCGAGGCCCCCTGGCCCCGCCGACCATGTGGGGAAGGGGACTGCTGCCAGCGTCCTCGTATTGGGTCGACGGCCTGATCTTTCACGGAGGCCCCATCCAGGGCTTCCCCGGCAATCGCAACCCATTGGCCTTCGTTGCGCTGCTCCTCGCGATCTGCCTGGTTCTGCGCTACATGCAGACCCGCCGCGCCCTGCCCTCCACTCTCGCGTGGCTGGCCGCATGCGGCGCCGTGTTCCTGCTGACCCAGTCGGCGACGGTCTCCCTGTCCACCGCCGGTTGCTGCATCGTGATCGCTGCTCTGGTCGTCCAGCGGCGTGTGCCCGTGCGCTTGAGACTGCGCGTCGTCGGTATTTTCGCCGCCGTGGGTATGCTCGCGGCGATCGGCGCCTTCTTCGCGCGCCACGCGATCGCGGACGCCTTCGGGCGCAGCCCGGACATGAGCGGGCGCTCCGTCATCTGGCACGCTGTCGAGCCCTTGGTGGGGCAGCGGCCGATCGGCGGCTGGGGCTGGTTCATCGGCTGGCCGACATGGATGGAGCCTTTCGCTTCCCTCGTGATTCGCCCGGACGGGACCCCCACCAACCAGGCTCACAACGTCTATGTGGAGGCCGCGTTGACGACCGGCTTCGTCGGCGCGTTTCTGGTCACGGCCGCGATCGTGTGGACGCTCTTGCGGGTCGTTAAGGTCGCGGTGGCCCATATCGACGATAACCTCTGGGACGTGGTCCCCGCCGTCCTCATGATCGCGATGTTCATCCAGTCCTTCACCGAATCGAGGATGCTCTTCGAGGGCAACTGGATGCTCGTCGTCATCATCGCCACCTGGGTCAAGGTGCGCGGTGAGGTGCCCGTCGTGTGGCCGTCGGCGGCCCGCCAGTATCTCGAATACTCTTAAGTCATAGCTTCGTTCCCGCCACCGACCTTGGGAGGTCAACCATGTCGCAGTCCGACAAGCACGTGTCCCTGTGGGGAGGCCGCTTCGCCGGCGGCCCGTCGCAGGCCCTCGCGGCGCTGAGCGTCTCGACCCATTTTGATTTCCGCCTGGCACACGTCGACATCGCGGGGTCACACGCGCACGCCGACGAGCTCCACCGCGTCGGCCTGCTCACCGACCAGGAGTGCGAGGACATGCATGCGGCGCTCGCCCGCCTCGACGCCGACGTCGCCTCCGGCGCTTTCGTGCCCAGCCCCGACGATGAGGACGTGCACACCGCCCTCGAGCGTGGCCTCATCGAGCGTGCAGGCGCGACCCTCGGTGGCAAGCTCCGCGCGGGGCGCTCGCGTAACGACCAGATCGCGACTCTCATTCGCCTTTACCTGCGCCAGGAGGCACGCCACTTGGCCGGGCGCGTCCTCGATATCGCCGAGGCCCTCATCGGCCAGGCCAGCCGCGCGGGGGACGCCGTCATGCCCGGTCGCACCCATATGCAGCACGCCCAGCCCGTCCTTGTCGCGCACCACCTGCTCGCCCACGTCTGGCCGCTGTTGCGCGACGTGGCGCGCCTTGGTGACTGGGACAAGAGAGCCGCCATCTCGCCCTACGGTTCGGGCGCGCTCGCCGGCAACACCCTCGGCATGGATCCGCGCCGTATCGCCGCGGCCCTTGGATTCACCGACTCCGTCGAAAACTCGATCGACGGGACCGCCGCCCGTGACGTCGTCGCCGAGTTCTCCTTCATCTGCGCCCAGATCGGCATCGACATCTCCCGACTGTCCGAGGAGATCGTCATCTGGAACACGAAGGAGTTCGGCTACGTCACCCTCGACGACTCCTACTCGACCGGGTCCTCGATCATGCCCCAGAAGAAGAACCCGGACGTCGCCGAGCTTGCGCGCGGCAAGGCCGGACGACTCATCGGCGACCTCACTGGCCTCCTCGCCGTCCTCAAGGCTCTTCCTCTCGCCTACGACCGTGACCTCCAGGAGGACAAGGAGCCGGTCTTTGACCAGATCGACACCCTCGATGTTCTGTGCCCCGCCGTCGCCGGCATGATCGACACCATGACGATCCACCTCGAGCGCCTCGCTGAACTCGCCCCGCAGGGCTTCTCGCTGGCGACCGACATCGCCGAATGGCTCGTCAAGCGCGGGGTTCCCTTCCGCGACGCCCACGAAATCTCGGGCGCCTGCGTGCGCCTGGCCGAGGCGAGGGGAGTGGAGCTCGCCGATCTGACGGACGCGGAGCTCGCCCAGGCCTCGTCCCACCTCGACCCGGAGGTTCGTTCCGTCCTCACCGTCGAGGGATCGGTCGGAGCACGCCTCGGCCGAGGTGGCACCGCACCCGTGCGCGTCGCCGAACAGCTCGACGAGGCCCGGGCCGGACTCGCTCACGCCCGTCAGTGGGCGGACACCGCGCTGCGCTAACGCCCGGCGCCGCCGAGCCGATACACTACAAGAACAACAATCCGTCGAATCCGCAAGGAAGGACAAGTTTCGTGACAGACATTCTGGACGAATTGCAGTGGCGTGGGCTGCTCGCGCAGCACACCGACCTCGAGGCGCTTCGCGCGCACCTGGCCGCCGGACCTGTCACCTTCTATTGCGGCTACGATCCGACCGCGCCCTCCCTGCATCACGGTCACCTCGTTCAGCTCATCGTCATGCGCCACCTCCAGCTCGCCGGGCACCGCCCCCTCGCGCTCGTTGGCGGCGCCACCGGGCAGATCGGCGACCCCCGCCAGAGCGGCGAGCGTCAGCTCCAGTCGACCGAGGTCGTCAAGGGATGGGCGGATCGTCTTCGCGCCCAGATCTCGCGGTTCCTCGACTTCGAAGGGCCGGCGGCCGCGCGCATGGTGAACAACCTGGACTGGACCCAGGAGATGAGCGCCATCGACCTGCTGCGCACCATCGGCAAGTACTTCCGCGTGGGCACGATGCTCAACAAGGACATCGTCGCGCGCCGCATCGCCTCCGACGAGGGCATCTCCTACACGGAGTTCTCCTATCAGGTTCTCCAGGCCAACGACTTCCTCGAGCTGTACCGTCGCCATGGCTGCACCCTCGAGACCGGCGGGAACGACCAGTGGGGCAACATGGTGGGCGGCGTCGACCTGATCCGCAAGGTCGAGGGCGTCGACACGCACGTGATGACCACGCCGATCATCACCAAGGCCGACGGCACGAAGTTCGGCAAGTCCGAGGGCGGTGCCATCTGGCTCGACCCGGAGATGATGACTCCCTACGCTTTCTACCAGTTCTGGCTGCAGGTCGCGGATGAGGATGTCGTGCGCTTCCTGAAGATCTTTACCTTCAAGTCTCGAGAAGAGATTGAAGCGCTGGCTGCCGAGGTCGCCGAGCGTCCCCACCAGCGCGCAGCGCAGAAGGCCCTGGCCGCCTCCGTGACTGAGCTTGTCCACGGGGCTGATCAGCTCGCCCGTGTCCTCGCCGCAACGGACGCCCTGTGGGGTGGGGGCGATATCCGCGACCTGGACGAGGCCACCCTGGCCGCCGCGACCGCCGACCTTCCGCGCGCCTCGCTCACTCTCGGCGAATCCACCGTGGTCGACGCTCTCGTCGCCCTCGGTTTCGAGAAGGGCAAGACGGCTGCCCGTCGCACGATCTCCTCCGGCGGCGCGTCCATCAACAACGTCAAGGTCACCGATCCCGAGGCGATCCTGCGCCAGGAGGACGTCCTCGCAGGTGGACTGGCTCTCATTCGTAAGGGGCGCAAGAACCTTGCCGTGCTTGAGCTGAGCTGATTCTTTCTGAGAAGGGGGCGTTCGATGGCGATCGGACGCCCCCTTTTCGTTGTGTTTGGTGGGTTTGTGGGGTGTGTGTTGGGGGTCACGTTGTTTTGGGTTGACTTTTGTGTGGGGGGTGAGTAGATTATTCACCTGTCGCCGCGAGCTTGTGAGTGAGTGAGTGGTGGTGGTTCACCGCTTGGGTGGCTGGGTTTTGGCCTGGTTGTTTGGGTGTGTGGGTGTTGTTTGTGAACTCGATAGTGTGTTTGTTTGTTTTGTTTATGCCTGTTTTTTGTTTTTGAGTGTTTTTGGTTGGGATTGCTGGCCGGGCTGTTTTGTTTGGTTGGTTTTTCTGGGCTTTAACGTTTTTGTTTTTGTTCGGAGAGTTTGATCCTGGCTCAGGACGAACGCTGGCGGCGTGCTTAACACATGCAAGT
>NZ_ALIY01000128.1:0-8279 GCF_000283035.1 Actinomyces sp. ICM58 | reverse complement strand
TTCCCCACAAAACTGGGCTCCCTAGAAAGGAGGTGATCCAGCCGCACCTTCCGGTACGGCTACCTTGTTACGACTTCGTCCCAATCGCCAATCCCACCTTCGACCACTCCCCCCACAAACGTGGTTAGGCCATGGGCTTCGGGTGTTACCAACTTTCGTGACGTGACGGGCGGTGTGTACAAGGCCCGAGAACGTATTCACCGCAGCGTTGCTGATCTGCGATTACTAGCGACTCCACCTTCATGGGGTCGAGTTGCAGACCCCAATCCGAACTGAGACTGGCTTTAAGGGATTCGCTCCACCTCACGATATCGCAACCCTCTGTACCAACCATTGTAGCATGCGTGAAGCCCAAGACATAAGGGGCATGATGATTTGACGTCATCCCCACCTTCCTCCGAGTTAACCCCGGCAGTCCCCCACGAGTCCCCACCATCACGTGCTGGCAACATAGGGCAAGGGTTGCGCTCGTTGCGGGACTTAACCCAACATCTCACGACACGAGCTGACGACAACCATGCACCACCTGCACACGACCAACTAAATGCCACCACATCTCTGCAGTGCCGCCGTGCATGTCAAGCCTTGGTAAGGTTCTTCGCGTTGCATCGAATTAATCCGCATGCTCCGCCGCTTGTGCGGGCCCCCGTCAATTCCTTTGAGTTTTAGCCTTGCGGCCGTACTCCCCAGGCGGGGCACTTAAAGCGTTAGCTACGGCGCAGAAACCACGGGTGGCCCCCACACCTAGTGCCCAACGTTTACAGCGTGGACTACCAGGGTATCTAATCCTGTTCGCTCCCCACGCTTTCGCTCCTCAGCGTCAGTAACGGCCCAGAGACCCGCCTTCGCCACCGGTGTTCTTCCTGATATCTGCGCATTCCACCGCTACACCAGGAGTTCCAGTCTCCCCTACCGCACTCAAGTCAGCCCGTACCCACCGCACGCCCCCAGTTAAGCCAGAGGATTTCACGGCAGACGCGACCAACCGCCTACAAGCCCTTTACGCCCAATAATTCCGGACAACGCTCGCGCCCTACGTATTACCGCGGCTGCTGGCACGTAGTTAGCCGGCGCTTCTTTACCCACTACCCTCACCACAACCCACAGTTGCGGCTTGACCATGAGCGAAAGAGGTTTACAACCCGAAGGCCTCCATCCCTCACGCGGCGTCGCTGCATCAGGCTTTCGCCCATTGTGCAATATTCCCCACTGCTGCCTCCCGTAGGAGTCTGGGCCGTATCTCAGTCCCAATGTGACCGGTCACCCTCTCAGGCCGGCTACCCGTCAAAGCCTTGGTAGGCCATCACCCCACCAACAAGCTGATAGGCCGCGAGCCCATCCCCCACCAGAAAAAACCTTTCCACCAACCCCCATGCGAAGGCCAGTGAATATCCAGTATTAGCACCCGTTTCCGGGCGTTATCCCAAAGAAGAGGGCAGGTTACTCACGTGTTACTCACCCGTTCGCCACTCATCCACCCAACAAAAGCTGGGCTTCAGCGTTCGACTTGCATGTGTTAAGCACGCCGCCAGCGTTCGTCCTGAGCCAGGATCAAACTCTCCGAACAAAAACAAAAACGTTAAAGCCCAGAAAAACCAACCAAACAAAACAGCCCGGCCAGCAATCCCAACCAAAAACACTCAAAAACAAAAAACAGGCATAAACAAAACAAACAAACACACTATCGAGTTCACAAACAACACCCACACGATCAAGCACACACGAAGACTCGCATGTTTTCGAAAGGCGTTCTGCGCCATGTTTCCGCGATCTCAGCTCTTCGCTTTGTTCGCTGCCGTTCGGCGCAACAAGGAAAACAATACGCACTTCCAAGCGGACCGTCAAATCATGACACCCACACGCCCCTCTCCGAGCCTTTCCGCAGAATTCCGCCACTTTCTTCACGTTCGAGCGCTACAAACGGCCCAAAATCGCCCGATTTCATGTTGCAGCACACAGAATATCAAACAGAATGTGCCCTACGCCGCGAAGATTTTGGCCCCTATCAGCCCGCAACCTGCACCCGTACCCGAACCATCACATTTTTTGCCCAAAACTTTACCAACCGTTGACCTTGCGGCTATACTCCCGTTATCCGAGCGGTCTCGCCGCTTCCGTCAACACTAGGAACAACGATGAATGGACTCCTGCCCCCGGACTTCGATCTCGCCGGGACCCTGGATACGATTTCAGGCTTCATGTATACGTACCTGCTCGTCGCGCTTCTGATCGCGGTTGGCCTCTTCTTCTTCCTCTTCACTCGCGCGCTTCCGCTGCGCATGTTTATCGAAGCGCTCCGCGTCGTCATGGAGCCCCCGAAGAAGGAAGGCGGCGTGTCCTCCTTCCGCGCGCTGATGGTTTCCACGGCCTCGCGCGTCGGCGTCGGTAACATTGCGGGCGTCGCCACCGCCGTGACTCTCGGCGGTGCCGGCTCTGTTTTCTGGATGTGGGTCATTGCCACGCTCGGCGGCGCCTCGGCCTTCATCGAGTCGACGCTCGCGCAGATCTACAAGAAGCGGGGCCCCCACCACTCCTACGGTGGCCCGGCCTACTACATCCAGACCGCTTTGAAGGCGAGCTGGCTTGCCTACCTCTTCGCAATCGTCTTGATTCTGACCTACATGGGTGGCTTCAACTTGCTGGCCTCCTACAACGTGGCTGACACCTTCATGCACTACAGCTGGGCGAATGCCTGGACGCCGTGGTTTGTCGGCGCGATCCTCGCGGTCCTCATGGCCGCGTCGATTCTGGGCGGCACTCGCCGCCTCACCGACGTGACGGGCTACATGGTCCCGATCATGGCGATTATCTACCTGGGTGTGGGCGCGGTCGTCATCGCCGTCAACTACCAGAACATTCCCGCGATGTTCTCCGCGATTTTCCACGGCGCCTTCGACTTCGACGCTATCTTCGGCGGTTTCGCGGGATCGGCCATGATGTACGGCATCAAGCGTGGCCTCTACTCGAACGAGGCCGGTGTCGGTTCGGCTCCTAACGCTGCGGCCTCCGCCTCCGTGTCGCACCCCGCCAAGCAGGGCCTCGTCCAGATGCTCTCCGTCTTTATCGACACGATGATCATCTGTACCTTCACCGCGTTCGTCGTCCTGTCCTCGGGCGTCGGCTCTGACAACGGCGTGACGGGTGCTCCCCTCGTCAAGGACGCGATGGCCACCGTTCTGGGTCAGCCGGTCGCGCAGGTCTTCATCTCGGTTGCACTGTTCCTCTTCGCGTTCACCACGCTGGTCGGCAACTTCTACTACGCCGAGGTCAACTTCCGCTTCCTGCTGGGCAAGATCGAGATCAAGCACTGGATGCTCACCGTTTTCCGCCTCGCGGCCGCTGCCCTGGTGTTCTGCGGCGCGCTCCTGAAGTTTGAGGTCGCGTGGAACCTGGGCGACATCCTGATGGGCCTCATGGCGCTCATCAACCTGCCCGTCATCGTGTTCCTCGGCAAGATCGCCGTCGACTGCGCTGACGACTACACGGCGCAGCGTAAGGCGGGCCTCGACCCGAAGTTCAAGGCCTCCTCGATTGGCTTGGACCCCTCCGAACTGGATTACTGGCAGGATAAGGCTCCGGCCTCCACCAAGGACGCTGCCGAGAAGGCGGCCGTCTAAGCGAGCACTGCTCCACACGCCTTGCCCCGGCCTCGCATCGACGAGGCCGGGGCTTCGTTATGCGCGACGGCGGGGCGATCGGATACTACGCCGGCGCGTGAGCGAAGCGCGCTCGGATCTGCACTACCCCGGTGTACCCGCACGCGGACAGGGCGCGAGCCACTGCGTCGGCAGCCCACCCGAGCATCTCAGGGCCCCCGTGCGGGGCGCGCAGAACGGCAGTCGCTCCGGTGCCGGAGGCCATGGAGGACTCCACAGAGAGCCCCATCTGCACCCACGAGGCCACGGCCTCGTCGAAGCCCGAGCACAACAGAACCTGTCCCTCGTATCGCACGCCCGCCTCCACGTAGATGAGTGGACCGGGGATCACCAGAGACGAATCGAGCGCGCCGATCGGCAGGCTCCCGTCCTCCCACGGGCAGTTCGCGGTGGAGCGCGCGTATCCGGGCGGCAGGTCACACTCGAAGACGCACTCGTCGACGCTCACATCGGCGACGAGCTCGAGGGTGTCCACGGAGGCGATCACGGAGGCCACGAACGGGATGCGCCTGCCCGTTTCCCCGAGCCACGTGTCGACGAGGGCATGGCACATCGCACGGCCGGTGGCGTCCGTCGCATACTCCCCCGCCATGCCGGTCGCCCTCTGCCCATCAACGCCCTTGCCGAGCGACGGCACCTTGATGTCTCCCACGAAAAAGTCGAAGGCGTAGAGCCCGTGATGGGCGCGATTATCGTCGAACTGGGCGAACCCCAACCCCGTGCCGACAAGCACTGACAGAAACGCGTCGTAGAGGCACAGCGGATCCTCTGCGAAACACCGCGTCGCGTGAGGCGCGCGCGGGGACATCTGCCCGTACAGCCACGCCTGCAGCGCCACGTAGCGCTCCTGCGAGGCGCGATCGTTGACTGTCATGGGAACCTCCTCGTTCCATCCCGCAACGCTTGCCCCCTCATTATCGCAGAGAAAGAAGGCCCCGACCTCGTCCCAGGAACATGAACGAGGCCGGGGCCCTATCGCACGAGCGTGCGCTTACTCCGTGGCGAGCAGCGCTTCCTCGGACTCCTTGGTCCACAGGCCGTCCTTCATGGCGGCCGCGACCTGCGGGAACTTCTCGGCCAGCTCGCTCAGCGGCGTGAGGCCCAGGTCGTGCAGCGACGGGAAGACCATGATCTTGCCGCCCGAGGTGCGGTTGATGACCGAGTTGATGGCGTCGCCGAAGCCCGCCATGCCGGTGACCGCCCACAGGGAGATCGTGGTGTCGATGACGCCGTCCTCGATCTTGCGCAGAACCGTGCGCATGTCGGACACGTCAGAGCCGGAGGTGCCCAGCATGAAGATCTGGCGTTCGATGATGCCCTGCAGGTCGAAGTCACCGAACGTGCCGGCCGGGATGCCAGCGAACGCGTTGAGGATGCCGCCCTGGGCCAGGAGGTCGACGGCCTGGGAGACCAGCGCGGGGACGGGCACGAGGCACGTCGCGTAGGTGTAGCCGTGCTCGAGGGGCGTCGAGGCGGTGTTGATGATGTCCAGCGGCACGCCGTTCTTCTCGGCGGTCGGACCGACGACGGCCGCGAGGTTCGCCAGGCGCTCGTCCGACAGGTCGGTGCCGACCACGGAGATGCCAGGGACACCCGAGGTGACGGCGCGCATCGTGTGCATGACGCCCATCGGGCCGGCGGCGCCGACGAAGACGCAACGGTCGTTCTCGCGCAGATCGCCGTTAGCGGGAATCCAGGCGTATCCCTGCCGCGGATCCGATCCGGTCGTGCCGCAGAAGCGAATGAAGTCGTAGTGGACGCGGCCGATGTCCAGGGACACCTTGCGCTCGATCGATCCGCCACCCAGGACGACGCACATGGTGCCGCGGGTGCCGATCAGGAGCGCGGCCTTCTCGATCGCGTCGGCGTCCGAGCCGAAGAACACGACGTCGTCGAACTCGCCGTCGACGCCCTCGACCTGGTCGGCGGCGACGCGCACGACCTCGGCGGGCTTGTGCTCGGCGGTCAACGCATCGATGTCGCCCTCGCCGACGACCAGCAGGCGCCCGCCGTCGGCGACGTGATCGCGCTCGGCCCACGCGTAGGAGCCTTCGACGGTCGCCCACGGCTCGATGAGGCCGACGGCTGCGGCCGAGGGGCCCTCAGACACGTGGATCAGGTACTCTTCGCCGTCCGGGGACACGACGCAGCGCTCGTCGACGACGACGTATTCCTCGAGTGCACCGTCGAAGTTGTAGCCGAAGGCACCGTTGGACTTCGCGGTGCGCAGGTGCTTCCAGTCCGCCTGGACCAGCAGACGGTCACCAACCTTGAAGTGCGTAACCTTCTCGCCGACCTGCACGACGCGCACGACGGGCTCGTGGCCGGGGGTCACCGCCTCCTGGTTGGGGTGGTAGGACGGAATGTCCTTGAGGGCGTCCAGGTCGATGCCCGCCGCCACGTCGGACTTGCGCGGGTGGCCATCGAACTGGTGGAGCAGCTTCGTATCGGAGAAGCAGATGCCGCAGGCTTCGACCTCGAGCAGGATCTGCGTGGGGCCAACGGGGTCAACGGGCTTCGCCGGGTTAACGACGAACTCCTCCTTGCCGACGATTTGGATGGCGTACTGGGTGGAGGGAACCTGGGTCATGACTGACTCCTTCACTGGGAAAACGATGATGGGAACGGGAGGGACGAGGCCGGGGCGCCCGCGGAGGGGACCGTGACCACCCTGGGGCCCCGGCCTCGAGGCGGTGTCAGGAGAGCATGACCTGGCCACCCGTGACGGGCACGGCCTGACCGGTTTCGTACTCTTGCTCGACGATGTAGAAGATCGCGCGCAGGACGTCGATGCCCTGGGCGCCGCGCCGCATGGGCACCTTGGCCTCGTAGAACTCCTTGACGTCAGCGACGGTCTTGGCGCCGGGAACCTTCCCGGAGTTCAGGTACTGGACGAAGAGGCCGCGGTCCGGGTCGGACCAGAGGGGGCCGTCGTAGAAGTTGCCGGGGCAGATCGCGTTGACCTTGACGCCGTGGGCGACCATCTCGAGGGCGAAGGACTGGACCAGGCCGATGCCGCCGAACTTCGAGCCCGCGTATGCGGCGTTCTTGTTCGAGCCAACCAGGCCGGACTTGGAGTTGATCTGGATGATGTCGGTGAGCCACTCGGGGGCGGTGGAGTGCTGGCGGGCCAGGAGCTGTCCCAGGTGCTTGGTGACCAGGAAGAAGGCCACGTAGTTGATGTCCGTGGACAGGCGGAATGCCGAGGCGTCCTGCTCGAGGACGGAGCCGGCGCGCACGATGCCCGCGTTGGAGACGACCAGGTCGAGGCCGCCGGTGACGCGCTCGATCTCGGCGGCCATCGCGGCCACGGAGTCCTCGTCGGCGACGTTGACGGTGATCGGGTGGGCGACGCCTTCGCCGCCGAGCTCGGCGGCCTTGGCGGCGGCGCCCTCACCGTTGAGGTCGGCGACGTACACGAAGCAGCCGGCCTCGACGAGGCCTCGGGCGATCTCCGCGCCGAATCCCTGCGCGCCGCCCGTGACCAGGGCGACGCGGCCGTTGATGGTGCGCTCGCCGGTGCGCGTGGGGCGCACCTCGTAGGTCTCCTCCCCCGCCCGCACGACGACGGGAAGCTCCGTCTCCTTCAGGGAGCAGGGGCACACC
Organism: Actinomyces sp. ICM58; assembly: GCF_000283035.1. Lineage (NCBI taxonomy): Bacteria > Bacillati > Actinomycetota > Actinomycetes > Actinomycetales > Actinomycetaceae > Actinomyces > Actinomyces sp. ICM58. Next base: position 1,017 of record NZ_ALIY01000128.1, on the reverse strand, counting down.
TCGGTGAGGGGGCCGTCGAAGGTGACGGTGGGGTCGGCGGTGGAGGGCGCCACGATGACCGGGCGACCCAGGGCCTTGAGGAAGAGCCCGCGTACCTCGGGGGCGTTACTCATGATGTCTCTCTTTCTTGACGGTGATCGTCAGTTAATCGATGTGGCTCGGGCGGCAACAGCGGCGGCGTCCTCGCCGTCGGCAATCGCGCGACCCAGGGGTGCGTACTGACTGATGCGCTCGGAGAGCGCCTCGGGGGTCAGGCGGCCGGTGCGGCCCAGCAGGTGCAGGGAGGGATCCACGGAGGACAGGGCCTCGTGCGCGACGAGCGCCCACGTGGCCTCGTTGAGGTCCGCGAATTCGGGGCGGCGCAGCTCCTCGCACGTGAAGCGCTGGCGAGGCTGGTTGATATCGACACCCGAGATTTCGAGCATGCCGTGGGCGGCCGCGAGCGCGTGGATGCGCGCCAGCTGCTCGGGGGTGTTGCGCGGAGGCATGTAGGTCACGGCGCGCAGGCCGATGGACTCCATGTGCTCGAAGAGCTCGTCGAGGAAGTCGTCCTCGAACTTTTCGGCCTTCTTGTCGCCGGTCGGCGAGGCGGACACGTCGCCCAGGTAGGCGTAGGTGGCGATCGCGCCGACCGAGTCGGCGAAGGCGACGACCTCGGCGGCGCTGGGCAGCTCGTCGGTGGGCTGGATGTAGATGCGATCCAGGTAGTTGGCCTTCAGGACGCCCAGGAGGTCGTACATGAGGTGCGGGTTGTCCGCGTCGGACAGGACGCTCGCGAGGGAAGCGGGTACCTTGACGCCCATCGAGTCCAGGCCCTGGACCAGCGCCGGGCCGCGGCCGAAGCCGCGGATCAGGGCCGAGGCCATGGCTGCCAGGAGGTGCCGCTCGGTGATCCCGCCGCCGTTGGCGTACTGGGAGATGCCGACCATGTCGGTCTGCGGGTCGAAGGGCTCCAGGCCGAGGTCGGTGAGGATCGCGTTGGCGCGCGCGGCCATGGCGAGGGTGCGCTCGAGGCGG
>NZ_ALIY01000127.1:0-22250 GCF_000283035.1 Actinomyces sp. ICM58 | reverse complement strand
CCCGCCGTCGTGCGGCTCGATAACCTGCACGTCGCCTGGGACACGGACCTGATCCTCCACGGGATCACCCTGTCCATCCCCGCTGGCCAGACCGTGGCCATCACTGGATCGAATGGATCGGGCAAGTCCACGACCATCAAGGCACTGCTCGGCACAGCCCCCATCACCAGCGGCGATGCCCTGCTCTTCAGCCGCTCGATCACCGCTCGACGCCGCGTGCCCTGGCAGAAAATCGGATACGTGCCCCAGCGCATCTCGTCGGGAGGAGCCGTCAGCTCAAGCGCCATCGAGGTCGTGCGCTCCGGCCTGCTCGGGCCTCGTCGCCTGTGGGCGATGCCCGGGGACACGGCCCGCGCGATGGACGCCCTCGAGCGCGTCGGCATGGCCCACCGCGCCCACTCCCCCATGAACATCCTCTCGGGTGGCCAGGCCCAGCGCGTCCTCATCGCGCGCGCCCTCGTGCGCCGCCCCGAGCTGCTCATCATGGACGAGCCGATGGCCGGAATCGACGCCGCCTCCCGGGCGCGCCTGGCGGACATCGTCGCCGACGCAAAGGCCGAAGGCACGACCATCCTCATCGTCTTGCACGAGCTCGGCGAACTCGGCCCCCTCCTGGACCGCGAGCTCCACATCAGCGCCGGCCACGTCTCCTACGACGGCACCCCCCACATCGACGACGACCACGAGCAGCACCACGGTGGCGGCGACCACTGCCACTCCTCAGAGGCCACCGCACCCTCCCAGGGCGACCACGGCCTCGTCAGCGGAATCTGGACGGGAACAGACAATGATTGACGCCCTGACCACCCTCCTGTCCTCCCAGATGATGCAGCGCTCCCTCCTGGCCGCACTCATCGTCGGGCTGACTGCTCCGATCATCGGGACCTACCTGGTCCACCGCAGGCTCGCGATGCTCGGAGACGGAATCGGGCATATTTCGCTCACCGGCGTGGCCCTGGGCTGGTTAGCCGGCACCTTCGCGAACGTGACCCCCGCCGATTCGTGGGCGATCCCCGGAGCCGTCGTCGTCTCCCTGCTCGGCGCGGTCACCATCGAGCTGGTCCGTCAGAGCGGCCGCACGTCGGGCGACACCGCGCTGGCCATGCTCTTTTACGGCGGCATCGCGGGCGGCGTCTTGCTCATCGGCCTGGCGGGCGGCACATCCGCGCAGCTCAACTCCTACCTCTTCGGCTCCATCTCGACCGTTCGTTGGAGCGACATCACGCTCATCACGATCCTGGGCGTGGCCATCGTGGCGCTCGGCGTCGGCCTGGCTCCCGCGCTCTTCTCGGTCACCAACGATGAGGACTTCGCGCGCTCCACGGGGCTGCCCGTGCGCACGCTCTCCCTCCTCATCGCCATCCTGTCGGCCCTCACGGTCGCTGTTGCAATGCGCGTCGTCGGCTCGCTGCTGGTCAGCGCCCTCATGGTGATCCCCGTCGCCATCGCACAGCTGGGCGCCCGCTCCTTCCGATCCACGATGGGCATCGCCATGGGACTAGGCGTCCTGACCTGCACGTGCGGCCTGTCCCTGACCTATTTCGTCGACCTGTCGCCGGGCGCGACGATCGTTGTGGGCGCTATCGGCCTCTACGCGATCGGGTTTATGATCAGGGCAGCCCTGGACCGCATCCGCCGGGTGCGCAGGCTGCGCGTGGCACGCACGCACAACCAGCACCCCGAGCGCTCCACCGCCCGCTCACACGCCCCGCGGAAGGACCAGACATGCAGCGCATGACCAAGCAACGCCAGGCCGTCTTGGACGAGCTGACGCGCGTCAGCGACTTCCGCAGCGCCCAGCAGATTTTTGAGGACCTGCATTCCCAGGGGCAACGCGTGGGCCTGGCGACCGTGTACCGCTCGTTGCAGGGGCTCGCCGAGGACGGGCGCGTGGACACGCTGCGCTCCTCCGAGGGCGAGGTCCTGTATCGCAGTTGCGCAAGCGAGCACCATCACCATCACCTGGTGTGCCGAACGTGCGGCTTCACCGAGGAGATCGAGCAGTCCCAGATCGAGTCGTGGGTGTCTGCCGTCGCGGCCGACCACGGGTTTTCCGATGTTGAGCATTCCCTCGAGCTCTTCGGGCTGTGTGCGTCGTGCCGGGAGAAGGGGACCGCGCGCTAAGGATAGCCCGAGCATCGCACGGTCGGCGCACCTACCTCCCCAGCAATAGGTTAGGATAGGCTTCGTTTGGTTACCCATCCGCGGAGGGTTTTGTGTTCAGCGCAGGAATCAACAACATGGTCCCCGCCTTTGCTCGCGAGGGCATCTGGCTCTTCGTGTTCCTCTTCATCGTCGTCCTCTTGCGCGCACAACTGACCTACTGGCTCGCGCGCGGGGTCGCCTCTGGCGCGGTTTTGGCCAGCGGCCGCAAGGGATTCCCAGGCTCCGTCGCACGCTGGTTCGATGGCCCCATCCCGCGCAGGGGCGCGGCGATGCTGGACAAGTGGGGAATCATCGTCATCCCCCTGTGCTTCCTGACGGTAGGCATCCAGACGGCGGTGAACGCGGGAGCCGGCCTGGTGCGCATGCGTTGGAGCACCTACACCATCGCGATGATCCCGGGCTGCATTCTGTGGGCGCTCCTGTACGGCCTCGGTATGCTGGCGGTCTTCGCCGCGGCCATCCGTGCGATTGCCGGTTCCCCGTGGGGCTGGGCGGGCCTGGGCGCGATCGTCTGCTTGATCGCCGCCAAGGTGTGGTGGGGCCGCCGCAAGCGCGCCACCGTCAACGCCGCTCTCGAGGAGGAGGCGGCCTAGGCCTGCGAGACGCGGTCAATTGCCCCGCCAAAGCGGCGGTCCCGTCCCGCGTACTCCTCCAGGCACCCCCACAGCTCCTCGCGGTCGAACGCAGGCCAGGGGGTGTCGACGAACATCATTTCGGCGTAGGCCATCTGCCAGAGCAGGTAGTTGGACAGGCGTTGCTCTCCCGACGTGCGGATCATGAGGTCGACGTCGGGCACGTCGGGCAGGTAGAGGTGGCGCGCCAGGGTTTTTTCGGTGACGCCGCGCGGGCTCAGCCGCCCGGACGCGACTCCCTCGGCGATCGATCGTGCGGCGTCGGCCAGCTCGGCGCGTCCCCCGTAGTTGACGCACATGACCAGGTCGAGGGTGTTGCAGTGGGAGGTCGCGCGGTCGGCCTTTTCGAGGGCCTTGATGACGCTGGTCCACAGGCGGGGGCGCCGCCCGCTCCAGCGCACGTGCACTCCCCACTCGGCCAGCTGGTCGGTGCGCCGCGCGAGGACGTCGGAGGCGTAGTTCATGATGAAGGAAACCTCGGCGGGCGAGCGCTTCCAGTTTTCGGTGGAGAAGGTGTAGACGCTCAGGTAGCGCACGCCCGCGTCGATGGCTCCGGCGATGGTGTCCATGAGGGCGTACTCCCCCGCACGGTGTCCCTCGGTTCGGGCGAGCCCGCGGGCGTTGGCCCATCGTCCGTTGCCGTCCATGATGAGGGCGACGTGCGCGGGGGCTTCACCCTTGCGAAACGCGGGGGCGGGGACGTGCCACTGGCCGGGGCCGAGGAGCGGGGCGCTCGGGTCGGAGGGGGCTCGGTCCATGGGGGTGGGTCGGTGGGTGGTCATGGGTGACTCCTGTCGATGACGGTCAGTGAGCGCAGGCGCCTCTCGAGGTGCCATTGGGTATAGGAGGAGATGAGTCCCGAGGCCTCGGTGCGCGCGTAGGCCTCGCAGTGGTCGGCGCGCGCCCAGTCGCCGCTGAGGAGCTGGCCGAGGAGGGCGAGGGTGTCGGGGGCGGGCGAGGAGGCCCCGGGCGGCCGGCAGATGTCGCAGACGGCGCCTCCGTCGGGGATGGAGAACGAGGAGTGGGGCCCAGGCGTCCCGCACACGGCGCAGTCGAAGCAGGAGGGGGCCCAGCCGGCCAGGGCGAGGGCGCGCAGCGTGTAGGAGGTGCGGATGAGGGTGGGGTGGTGGCGTCCGCGCGCGAGCGCGTTGAGGGCACCGAGGAGGAGCAGGTATTGGGAGTGGGTGCCGTCGTGAGCGTCGGTGGTGAGTCGCTGCGCGGTTTCGACGACGACGGTGGCCGCGAGGTAGAGGTCGTAGTCGGCGGCGATGGCATCGCCGTATTGGGCGATGGAGGCGACCTGAGTGAGGGTGTCGAGGGTGCGTCCGCGGTGCAGCTGGGCGTCGATGACGGAGAAGGGTTCGACGCGTGCCCCGAACCTGGAGGTCGTTTTGCGCACGCCCTTGGCGACAGCTCGAACCTGGCCGTGTTCGGCGGTGAGCAGGGTGATGATGCGGTCGGCTTCGCCCAGCTTGTGGGTGCGTAGGACGATCGCCTCGTCTCGGTAGGACTTCATCACGAGGCCATTGTGTCACGGGGTCGAGGCCCAGGTGGCGTGGGGTGCGCGGCGTCGCGCGTGGCGAAATTTCATGTGAAGTGCACTGTCACATCCACCGACAAGTCCAGCTGTGGGCGTTGTCAACAAAGTGTGGGAAACTGACAGCGTGGTCGGTCTAACAGCCGGCAAAGACTTTTCGAGTAGATAGTTTTCTCGTAACTGGTTATGGTTTACTCGTAACCGTCGAAGGAAGGAAACAAATGGCTCCCCCGATTGATGCTCGCGAAAAGCTTGGCACAGCCCTGCGCCAGGCCCTGACGCAGACCCCGCTGTCAAAGATCTCTGTCAGCGCACTGACACGCGCCGCAGGAGTCACCCGACAAGCGTTCTACTACCACTTCAACTCACTCAACGACCTCAATGCGTGGGTTTTCCGCGAGGAAGTCACATCTCGCCTGACCGCCAGTTCGGGAGAATGGCTCGACGCAGTCGAAGCGACCATGCTGTGGATGCACGAGCACCGCGACGAGACCGCCGCCGCCATGAAGACGATCGAGGCCAACGACCTATGGGCGTTCCTGATCTCGAACGCGCAGGAACTCATCGAGTCCCGCCTGCCCGGCTCTGCCTCGGCCACCGCGCGCGACGTCGTCGCCCAGCACTTCGCCCTGGCAACCGGCGCCCACATGGCACAGTGGATGCTCTCCGGCCTTGAGGTGAACCCCTCACTGGCGATCGCGCGCATGCGCGTCCTCATGACCGACCAGACCACCCCGGCTCTGGCACGCCTGGCACAGTAACGCGGCCTTCCCACCAGCCGCGTGAGGGTGCACAACGCAGCCCACCCCGGCCTCGTCCCACTCGACGAGGTCGGGGTTCTTCATGCCGCGCAACACCACCCCGCTGTGACGACGAACCACGAACGATAACCTGACCATCGCCTCACTCTCGACCACCCCACGACACACACGCAGCTCACGCAACACAGCCCCAAATGCCCACAGTGTGCCTGTTTATAACTTTTTGATTGCGGTCAGCCCGAGGTGTCAAGACACAATATGGTCAGAGTATTCACGTGTGGCCAGGGACGCGCTGTACAATTGGTCAGTTGTGTCTAGGCGCGGGATTAAGCGGTTCCGCATTCTGACATGTATAGTTCGCACGTAACCTCTCTCTGACCGTTGACGAGGACCTCCGATGCCCCACCCCGATGCGAAAACGGCGCTCGCGCTCGCGCTGCGCGACGCGCTCATGACCACGCCACTGTCTAAGGTGACAGTCTCCGGACTCACGCGCACTGCCGGCGTGACCCGTCAGGCGTTCTACTATCATTTTTCCGACATTCGTGACCTGACCGTGTGGGTCTTCAAACGCGAGGTCGCGGACCAGATCATCTCCCACGCCACCTACGAGGACTGGTCGGAGGGACTGCTCGCGATGCTCGTGTGGATGCAGTCCCACCCGGAGGAAACACGCTCGGTCATCTCCTCGCTCGGCGTGGAGGAGCTCCAGATCTTCCTCCACAAGCAGCTGCATGCCGTCATGGAGCCCATCGTCGACCAGCTCGGCGCCGACCTGACCGTCACCGAGGGCGACCGCATGTTCATCACCGACCACTTCACGCTTGCCATTCTCGGCCACATCTCCCAGTGGATCGCGACCGGCATGAGCGCCGACCCCTACATCCTCACCGAACGGATCGCCCGCATCCTCGACGGGCAGGTGTTGCGGGCGCTCACGCGCTTCTCCGAGAAGCCCACCGCGGCCCCGGGACGCGCCTGAGAACGCGAAGGACCCCGGCCTCGTTCCAACGCATGGACGAGGTCGGGGTCCTTTTGTCGCCGAGGCGCGCTCAGCGCAGCGCGCGGTTGACCGCCGAGATGACGGCCTTGTAGGAGGCGCGCGTGATCGAGGAGTCGATGCCGACGCCCCAGACGATCTGACCGTCCACCGCGGCCTCCACGTAGGCGGCGGCGCGCGCGTCGCGGCCCTGGCTCATCGCATGCTCGGAGTAGTCGAGGACGCGCACGTCCAGATCGAACTCGTGCAGCGCCGACACGAAAGCGTCGATCGGACCCGTGCCCGTGGCACGCACCTTGACCGGCTCGCCATTGTCGACGAGCGTCGCGTTCAGCTCGACGTGCTCGTCGTCGATCGAGGAAACCTGCGAGGAACGCATCTCGAAGCGACCCCACGGCTCCAGCCCGGGAGCGGCGCTGGTGGGCAGATACTCGTCCGCGAAGATCTGCCACAGGGTGGCCGCGTTGATCTCCCCGCCGTAAGTGTCCGTGTGACGCTGGACGATGCGCGAGAACTCCACCTGGAGACGGCGCGGCAGCTCCAGGGCGTGGGCGGTCGACATCAGGTAGGCGACGCCACCCTTGCCGGACTGCGAGTTCACGCGCACCACGGCCTCGTAGGAGCGGCCCACGTCGTGCGGGTCGATCGGCAGGTAGGGCAACTCCCACACAACGGCGTTCTCGTCGCCGCCGGCCGCGTCCACTTTGGCCTCGCGGGCCGTAAAGCCCTTCTTGATCGCGTCCTGGTGGGAGCCGGAGAAACTCGTGTAGACGAGGTCGCCGACGTAGGGGGCGCGCGGCGAGGTCTCCATCTGCGTGCAGTGCTCGACCGTGCGGCGGATCGCATCCACGTCGGAGAAGTCAATGCCCGGGTCGATGCCCTGGCTGAACAAGTTCAGGCCCAGGGTCACCAGATCCACGTTGCCGGTGCGCTCGCCCTGGCCCAGCAGGCAACCCTCGATGCGGTCCGCGCCGGCGAGCAGCGCCAGCTCGGCGGTGGCGACGCCGGTGCCGCGGTCGTTGTGGGGGTGGACGGACAGGGCCACAAACTCGCGGCGGCTCAGGTTGCGGCTCATCCACTCGATCTGGTCAGCGAACACGTTGGGCGTGGCGCGCTCGACAGTGGAAGGCAGGTTGAGCACGATCTCGCGCCCCTCGCCCGGCTCCCACACGTCCATGACGGACTCGCAGACCTCGAGGGCGAAATCGAGCTCGGTGTCCACAAAAATCTCCGGGGAGTATTCGAAACCGAAGATCGTTTCGTCCCCCAGGCGCTTCTCAGCCTGCGCAATAATCTCGCGCGCACCGGACTGGGCGAGCTCAACCGTCTGCGCCTTGTCCGCGTGGAACACAACCTCCCGGAACACGGGCGCCGTCGCGTTGTAGAGGTGAACGGTGGCGCGCGGGAAGCCCACGATGGCCTCGACCGTGCGTTCGATCAGTTCGGGGCGCGACTGGGTGAGCACCGAGATGGTCACGTCCTCGGGCACCGCGTCATCCTCGATCAGGGAGCGCACGAAGTCGTAGTCGGTCTGTGAGGCGGCCGGGAAACCGATCTCGATTTCCTTGTAGCCGAGCTTGACGAGCAGGTCGAACATGCGGCGCTTGCGCGCGGGGTCCATCGGCTCGATAAGCGCCTGGTTGCCGTCACGCAGGTCGGTGGACATCCAGCGCGGAGCCTTCACGATCCGCTTGGAGGGCCACTGGCGGTCCGGCAGGTCAACAGGATTCGTATCCAGGAACGCGCGGTACTTGCCGATCGGCATGCGCGAACCGGTGGGGACAGGAACGTCAGATGTAGTCTTCACAATTCGCAAGTCTATCGGCGCTCCTGGCCCAGCGAGGATGGGCTGCGCATACTGGACGTGAGATGCGGCGCGGTTGCCTCCGCGGGTCTTCGCCGCGCGGCGAGGGGGATGAACGTCTTTTCTCCGCGCAAAGTGCCTCGCTCACGCCGTTCATATGTCATGATAATTGGGTCCAATGTCCCACACAACGACGCGCGGAGCAGTCATGACCCCCTTGTTGTTTGCTCAATCCTTTACCCCGTCGACGACGTCCGTCGCTGGCAACGTCTTCCTCACGGCCATCGTCGGCCTCCTCCCCCTCATCCTCTTCTTCGTCCTCATGGGCGTCTTCAAGGTCGCCACCCACTGGTGCGCAATCATCTCGCTTGTCACCTCGCTCGTCATCGCGGTCCTTGCCTTCAAAATGCCCGTCGGCATGGCGCTCCTGGCCGGCACGCAGGGCGCAGCGATGGGCTTCATGCCGATCATCTACATCATCATCGCGGCCGTGTGGCTCTACAACCTCACCGAGAAGTCGGGACGCAGCTCCGACCTGAAGGCCGTGTTTAACACAATCGGACGCGGCGACCAGCGCGCCCAGGCCCTCATCGTCGCCTGGTGCTTCTGCGGCCTGCTCGAGGGCTTGGCCGGCTTCGGCGCTCCCGTGGCCATCACCTGCGCCATGCTCGTGACCCTCGGCGTCCCCAAGATCAAGGCCGCCGTCGTGGCTGTCGTCGGCAACGCCATTAACGTCGGCTTCGGCGCCATGGCCATCCCCACCACGACCGCTGGCAAGCTCGGCGGCGCAGACCCCGTCGTCGTCGCTGGCGACATGGGCCACCTGACCTGGATCTTCTGCCTGTTCATCCCCTTCCTCATGCTGTTCATCCTGGACGGCTCCCGCGGCGTGCGACAGCTCTGGCCCCTCGCCCTCGTCGCCGGCCTTGCTGCCGGTGCGGGCCACTTCTTCACACCCTCGGTTTCCTACGAGCTGACCGCCGTCGTCGCCTCCCTGCTCGGCTTCGCCGCCTGCTACGCATTTCTGCTGGTCTGGGGACCGACGACCCCCGCGGAGTGCGCAACCGAGGCCGACGAGGCCGACAAGCCCACCGGCTCGCGTATCGGTCTGGCCCTGCTGCCCTACGTCCTCGTCGTCGTCATCATCGCGATCACGAAGCTCGCCAAGCCGGTCGCCGCTTTCTTCTCCTCGACGGACGTGAAGATCCCGTGGCCCGGCATCTACGGCAACCTGCTGACCGGCGACGGATCGCCCTCGACCGCTGCGATCTACTCGCTGCAGATCCTGTCCAACCCCGGCACCTGGATCTTTGTCACCGGCATCATCGTCGCCATCGTGTACGGCATGAACTCCTCGGGCGGGCGCTTCCAGACCTCGGTCGGTGAGATGTTCGCGGTCCTGCCGCGCACCATCTACTCGCTGCGCATGGCGATCCTGACGATCGCCTCCGTCATGGCTCTCGCCTTCGTCATGAACTTCTCGGGCCAGACCACCTCGATCGGCGCCGCCCTGGCGACGACGGGCGCGGCCTTCGCGTTCCTCTCCCCCATCTTGGGCTGGATCGGAACGGCCGTCGCCGGCTCCGCGACCTCGGCGGGCGCGCTCTTCGCGAACCTGCAGTCCACCGCCGCCGCGGGCGCCGGCCTCGATCCGAACATCCTGCTGGCCGCCAACACCATCGGCGGCGGCATCGGCAAGATCGTGTCCCCGCAGAACCTGGCGATCGCCGCGACCTCCGTGGATTCGGAGGGATCGGACGCGGAGATCCTCAAGAAGGCCGCCCCCTACTCGATCGGCCTGCTCCTGGTCCTGTGCGTCCTGGTGTTCGTCGCCTCCCAGGGATGGCTGGGCTCCTACATGCCGCACTGAGCAGCTTCATCGCACAGGCGGGGCCCCGAGAGACTTACGTTCTCGGGGCCCCGTCCTATTTGCTTTCGTCTCCCCCATCCTTGTAGTCTCGAAGCAATGAGCCCGCAGCGACGCCCGCTGTTTCCCCGCCGACCAGGAAGGCCAGCTTCTGTGAAGACTCCCCTCCGCTTGATCGTCACACTGGGCGCCGTCGTGGCGCTCACCGCCGCGTGCAACCCCTTCGGGGCCTCGTCTCGCGAACGACTTCCAGAGGACCCACGCTTCGCCGAGTTCACCTTCGACAGCGACAACAAGCCGACGGTCCAGGAGCGCACCGACTCCTTCAACGAGCGCTGGCCGGGCTTGCAGGCCACTGAGGGTCACGTAACCATCGAATACTCGCCGTCCGACCTGTTCCCCAACCCCGATCCAGAACTGTGGGTAACAGGGGTCGCCACCGTCCCCGACGAGACGATCACCGCACTCATGGAGGGCACAACCAGCTCCACGCTCCTGCCCGGCATCTACCCAGGCCTCTATCAGTACGTGCCCCAGGACTGTCACTTCTCCACCATCGACCCAGCACACGCCGACAAGACCCTCAAGGGCGACAACACTCAGGTCAACAAGGACTTCACTTACCTTCCGTTCAAAGAGATCGCTGCCTCACACGACTGTCACCTCGTCGTGATCACCGCCATCGGGCACAGCGACTAGCAGCCGCACACAACCAATGAACGCCCCCTCACACCGGAGAATCTCATGACACGCCGCTTACACACCCTCACGGCACTCGCAGCCATCGCCGTTCTCACCGCCGCGTGTAACCCCTTCGGGGCCTCGTCTCGCGGGCGCCTCCCCGAGGACCCGCGCTTCGCCGAGTTCACGTACAAGACCGACGGAGAAATCAAGGTTCAGGAGCGCACCGATTCCTTCAACGAGCGCATGCCCGGCCTGGGAGCATCCGATGGACACGTTGTCATCGCGAATTTCCCCGAAGGACGCGGCTTACCATCCCCCGATTCCCATGCCTGGCTAACCGGAGTCGCTACCGTCCCCACAGACACGGTCACGAAGCTCACGGAAGGGGCAGACGGAAGTAACACGTTGCTACCAGGCATCTACCCGGGCCTCTATCAGTACGTGCCCCAGGACTGCCACTTTGTCACTATCCCCGCCGACCACGCGAACTCCGTCCTCCAGACCAACCAGGACGCCATCTACTCGGAATGGGGCTCATTCGACATCACCGACTTCGCAGCCTCCACCGACTGCAACCTCATCATCGTCACAGGCGAAGCCATTAGGGGCTAGAAAACCGACCTTTGGACCACACATGAAGCTCCTACTCAAGGCCATCGTGCCACTACTCGCCGTCGTGGCACTCACCGCCGCGTGCAACCCCTTCGGGGTCTCGTCTCGCGAACGACTTCCAGAGGACCCGCGCTTCGCCGAGTTCACGTACAAGACTGACGGCACAATCGAGGTTCAAGAACGCACCGACTCCTTCAACGAGCGCATGCCCGGCCTGGGGGCATCCGAAGGACACGTCGTGGCAGCCAACTTCCCCGAGGGATGGCTCCTCCCCTCACCCGACCACCACTATTGGCTGACCGGTGTCGCCACCGTCCCCGACGAGACGATCACCGCACTCATGGAGAGCACAACCAGCTCCGCGCTCCTGCCCGGCATCTACCCCGGCCTCTATTCGCAGGTGCCCCCGACATGCCAGTTCTCAACGGTGCCCGCGGAGCACGCGAATGAGGTCCTCGAGACGACTAAGGCCAAGTCCTCCTCCCCCTTCGGCTCCTTCAAGGTCCACGAGCTCGCCGTTTCCACGGACTGTCACCTCGTCGTCGTGACGGGTGAGGGGGTCATGGGCTAGCCGCACCCACTCACGATCCCCGGCCCGGGCCTCGTCCATGAAACATCCATGAACGAGGCCCGGGTTTCCGTGTGAGGGCACGCGACGATAAAGAAACGATAAACGCAAGATCTCCTTGTTCTAAGTCGTGTCCCAGAGGTCCCAGAAGCCCCCGCTGGCACTGTTTTTTCGCGGGGGATTTGTCTGGACTTTGCGGCTAGATTACGCCGCTCCCGACCATCACCCACCGAAGGCCCCTCACAATTGGTCTCCCGGGACCTCGGACCCAGCCATACTGATGAGCGACAGCACCCACGAGGAAGGATCCCCAGTGCGTATCGCTCTCTTTTCCACTTGCCTGGCAGACGTCATGTTCCCCCAGGCTGCCCAGGCGACAGTAACGCTGCTCGAGCGCCTCGGCCACGAAGTCGTCTTCCCTGAAGACCAGGTGTGCTGCGGACAGATGCACGCCAACACTGGCTACTTCGAAGACGCAGCCAAGATCACCCGCAACCACGTCAAGACCTTCGAGCCCGTGCTCGACGGCCAGTGGGACGCCATCGTCGTCCCCTCCGGCTCCTGCACCGGTGCAGCGCGCCACGAACAGAAGGTCGTCGCCGAGCACGTGGGCGACCACGAGCTGGCCAAGAAGTCCCAGCTCATCGCCCAGCACACCTACGACCTGACCGAGCTGATCACCGACGTCCTCGGCCTGGAAGACGTGGGCGCCTACTTCCCTCATACCGTCACCTACCACCCCACGTGCCACTCGCTGCGAATCGCCAAGGTCGGCGACCGCCCCTACCGCCTCCTGCGCGCCGTCGAAGGCCTGACCCTCGTCGACCTGCCCGACGCCGAGGTCTGCTGCGGTTTCGGCGGCACCTTCGCCATGAAGAACTCCGAGACCTCCACCTCGATGCTCGCGGACAAGGTCACCAACGTCATGTCCACGCGCGCCGAAGTCCTCGTCATGGGCGACTACTCCTGCCTCATGCACGTCGGCGGCGGCCTGTCCCGCCTCAACTCCGGCATCCGCCCCATGCACCTCGCCGAAATCCTGGCATCCACCAAGGACCAGCCCTTCGAGGGCAACATCTCCTTCGCACCCGAAAGCGCACAGGTGATCTGACATGACCGCAACGTTCATCGGAATGCCCTCCGCCCCCGACTCCCACACCGGCGGCTGGCGCACCACCGTCACCATCCCCGAGGACACCCTCCGCTGGGGCCCCACCTTCCCCGAAGGCGCCCACAAGACCCTGGCCAACACCCAGATGCGCCGCAACCTGGGCCACGCCACCCGCACCATCCGCTCCAAGCGCGCCCAGCGCGTCGCAGAAATGCCGGACTGGGAGAACCTGCGCAGCGCCGCCGAGGCCGTCAAGTTCGAGGTCGCTTCGCGCATGCCCGAGCTGCTTGAGGAATTCGAGCGCAACGTGACCGCCCGCGGCGGCATCGTCCACTGGGCACGCGACAAGCACGAGGCCAACCGCATCGTCGCGGACATCATCAAGTCCAAGGGCGTCGACGAGATCGTCAAGGTCAAGTCCATGGCCACCCAGGAAACCAACCTCAACGAGTTCCTGAAGGAAGAGGGCATCAGCGCTCGCGAGACCGACCTCGCCGAGATGATCGTCCAGCTGGCCGACGACATGCCCAGCCACATCGTGGTCCCCGCGATCCACCGCAACCGCTCCGAGGTCCGCGGCATCTTCCTGGATCGCATGGAAGACGCGCCCCGCGACCTCTCCGACGACCCGACCGAGCTGACGGCCGCGGCCCGCGCCCACCTGCGTAAGAAGTTCCTGCACGCCAAGGTCGCTGTGTCCGGCACCAACATGGGCGTCGCAGAAACCGGCACCGTCTCTATCTTCGAGTCCGAGGGCAACGGCCGCATGTGCCTGACCCTGCCCGACACGCTCATCACACTGATGGGCATCGAGAAGCTCGTCCCCCGCTTCCAGGACGTCGAGATCTTCTCCCAGCTGCTCCCCCGCTCCGCGACCGGTGAGCGCATGAACCCCTACACCTCCATGTGGACGGGCGTCACCCCCGGCGACGGCCCCCAGGAATTCCACCTCATCCTCATGGACAACGGCCGCACCAAGGTCCTGTGTGACCCGATCGGCCGCCAGGCCCTCGCCTGCATCCGCTGTGGCTCGTGCATGAACATCTGCCCGGTTTACCAGCACACCTCCGGTCACGCCTACGGCTCCGTCTACCCGGGCCCCATCGGCGCGATCCTCACCCCGCAGCTCACCCAGGGCCTCGCCGAAGACGATCCGGTGCACACCCTGCCCTTCGCGTCTTCCCTGTGTGGCGCGTGCGGCGAGGTCTGCCCCGTCAAGATCGACATCCCGACGATCCTCATCCACATGCGCGCCCGCACGGTCGACGTCAAACGCAACCTCGTGCCCGACGTGTGGGACCTCGCGATGGGCGTAGCCACCCCCGTCATGTCGAACTCGACCCTGTGGAAGGTTGCCGGCACCGGCACCAAGGCCACTCGCCTGTTCGCCAAGAAGGGCTCGATCGGCGCGCTGCCGTTCCCGGCCTCGCTGTGGACGCGCGCACGCGACCTGCCGGTCGCCCCAAAGGAGACCTTCCGTCAGTGGTGGAAGCGCACCCACAAGGACTCCGACGCCAACGCGCCGCGCACGGACCGCCCAGCAACGGGACTCCCGCTCGCTTCCGAACACGGCATGACCACCAGCACGACCCCGAAGGAGGCGTGACATGACCACCACCATGGACGCGAAGACCGCGATTCTGGCGCGCGCACGCGACGCCATCTCCCGTTCCCAGCAGGGCCGTCCCGTGCGCCCAATCCCCCGCGACTACATTCGTTCCACCGAGCACGCGCCCGGTTCGCAGGCCGTCATCGACGAAATGATCGAAAAGCTCGAGGACTACTCGGCGAAGGTCGTCGTGGTCTCCAAGGAGTCCGAGGTCGCCGACGCGATCTCGACGTTCCTGGCCGACCAGAAGGCCTCTTCCGTCGTGGTCCCCACCGGCCTGGACGACGCCTTCAAGAAGGCCGCCGCCCGCGACGGCCGCACGGTCCGCGAGGACAGCCGCGAGCAGGCCATCCCAACGCTGGAGCTGGACGAGATCGACGCGGTCGTCACGCGCTGCCGCGTCGCGATCTCCATCTCGGGCACCATCGTCCTCGACGGTGAGCCCGACCAGGGTCGCCGCGCGATCTCGCTCGTGCCCGACACCCACGTCGTCGTCCTCAAGGCCTCCGACATCGTGCCCACGGTCCCCCAGGCGGTGGACATCCTCGGAAAGAACCCGACCCGTCCGATGACCTGGATCGCCGGCGGTTCGGCGACCTCCGACATCGAGCTGGTCCGCGTCAACGGCGTGCACGGCCCCCGCTTCCTGCGAGTCGTCATCGTCAAGTGAGCGTCTCGCTCTGACAACGTCACGCGCCCGGCTGCCATTGCGCAGCCGGGCGCTGCGTTATGCCTTCTTCGTCGTTCTGTGCCGGGGCATGGCAGCTGGGTCCTATGGGTCGCACCCTCAGCTCCTCGTTCTGTGCCGGGGCATGGCAGCTGGGTCCTATGGGTCGCACCCTCAGCTCCTCAATGCACAGCTGGGTCCTACGGGGGCACTGCACCCGATAAGGGGCACTGCACCCGATAAGGGGCGCTGCACCCGATATGGGGCACTGCACCCGAACAGAAGAGGTGCATTGCCTACGGATCGGGTGCAGCGCCCCAACACACAAGAACAAACGCGGAACTGGTACACCGAACCACTCTCCGCCACAACCAGCCCGGGCACAGGGCGCCGAGCCGGTAATGATGACTCCGTCAGCGCAGATAGCGGCCCGTCACCGAGGCCTCGTTGGCTGCAATATCGGTCGGCGTCCCCTGTGCGACGATGCGACCGCCCTCAACTCCGCCGCCCGGCCCCATGTCGATGACCCAGTCGGCGCAACGGATCAGGTCCAGGTCGTGCTCGATGACGAGAACGGTCGCTCCCCGCTCGATGAGGTGCTGGAGCACGTCGATGAGGACCTGCACGTCATCGGGGTGCAAGCCGATGGTCGGCTCGTCGAAAACGAAGAGCGTGCCGTCCTGCCGCCTCCCCATTTCCGAGGCCAGTTTGAGCCTCTGCGCCTCGCCACCGGACAGAGCGGGCGTCGCCTCGCCGAGCATCAGGTAGCCCAAACCCAGGCCGGACAGCGTCTCGAGGAGCGCGCCTGCTTTCTTCAGGCCGCGCACGGCAACCCGGGCCTCGTCGACGCTCATCGCCATGATGTCGGGCAGGCTCAACCCGTCGCGGAGAATCGACGCAGCCTGCGCGCCGTAGCGGCTCCCCCGACACTCGGTGCACTCAATGTCCACGTCGGGCAGGAACTGCACGTCCAGGGTGATCTGCCCGGTCCCGTCACATGTGGGGCATCGAAGCGAACCCGTGTTGTAGGAGAATGCGCCTGGCTTCAACCCATCGGCCCGCGCCTCCTCCGTGCGCGCAAACGCCCGGCGTAGCTCATCCAGGACGCCAGAGTACGTCGCCACAGTCGAGCGCACGTTCACGCCGATGGGTGTCGCGTCGATCAGGTTCACCCGTGAGATACCGGCGCCGTCCACGTCACGCACGTGCGCGGGTAAAGGCTCACCAGCAAGGCGCGCACGCAGCGCGGGAACCAACGATTCCAGCACGAGCGTCGTCTTGCCCGACCCGCTCACGCCCGTGACGGCCGTCAACGAACCCAGCGGAATATCAACACTCAGGGGCCGCACCGTGTGTATCTGCGAAGTCTCCAGGTGAAGCGCGCCGCGGCCGTCGTGATCTGCGCCCCGATCCAACTCCCCCACTGCACGCTCAACCCGACGCAGCCCAGCCATGTACGGGCCGATGCGGGACGCGGGGGCGTGGGAGGCCTCGTTGATGGGGCCCTGGAAGATGACGCGACCACCGTCCGCGCCAGCTCCGGGTCCGATTTCGATGAGGTGGTCGGCGGCCCCCAGAACCCGCGTGTCGTGGTCGACGACGACGACGGAGTTCCCGTCAGTAATAAGCTCACGAATGATCGCCAGGACCCCGTCGACGTTGGTGGGGTGCAGGCCGATAGTCGGCTCATCCAGCACGTAGAGGACCCCTGTCGTCCGGTTGCGCACGGCGCGCGCGAGCTGCACGCGCTGACGCTCACCGTTGGACAGCGTCGAGGACGCGCGGTCGAGGGACAGGTAGGACAGGCCGAGCTGCACGAGGCGATCCATCGGCTCGGTCATCTCGTCGACGATGACGCGGGCCATGGGAGCTACCTCATCCGGAACGAGGCCGGGGACGCGCTGGACCCACTCGCGCAGCTCCGTGAGCGTGAGGCGCGAGGCCTCGCCCAGGTCGATGCCGTCGATGAGCGTGGATCGCACCCGCTCCCCCAGGCGCGTGCCGTCGCACGCGGGGCATGTGCGGGTGATGAGGTATTTTTCCACGCGGGCAAGCGCCTTCTCGTCTTTCGCCTTCGACAAGGCGTTTTCGACCGTGGCGACCGCGTTGAAGTAGGTGAAGTCCAGCTCCGCACCACCGGTCTTGGTGGCGACGACGATGTGGTGTTTTTCGGCGGGCCCCTCGTAGACGATCGCCTTCTCCGCATCGCTCAGTTCCCGGAAGGGCACGTTCGTGCGCACGCCCATTTCGCGGGCGACGTCCTTCATGAGCTTCCACATGAGGGACCCCCACGGGGAGACCGCCCCCTCGTCAATGGTAAGGGATTCATCGGGCACGAGGGACGCTCGGTTGACGACGCGCTGGACACCCGTCCCCTCGCACACCGGGCACGCGCCGCCCGAGTTAAATGCCATCTCCTCCGCGCCGAGGCCATAGAAGGAGTCCGCACACTGCGGGCACGTGAGAGGCACTTCTAGGGCCACGCCCAGCGAGGGCGGGACGCGGTGCCCGTTGGGGCACAGATAGGAGCCGACGCGTGAGAACAGCAGGCGCAGGTGGTTGAGAAGCTCCGTCGCCGTACCGAAGGTGGAGCGCACGTCGGGTACACCTGGTCGCTGGCGCAGCGCGAGCGCGGCGGGTACGTGCGCGACCTCGTCGACCGAGGCCTTGGCAGCCTGGGAGATGCGCCGACGCGTGTAGGTCGCCAGGGACTCCAGGTAGCGCCGCGACCCCTCCGCGTAGAGCGTGCCCAGGGCCAGGGAGGACTTGCCCGACCCGGACACGCCCGCGACCGCGACGAATTCGTTCAGGGGAACGTCAACGTCCACGTTCTTCAGGTTGTGGACGCGGGCGCCGCGCACGCGGATGACGCTGGGCATGTCAGAAGCCCAACCGGCCCAGCATCTTCGGGTCGGACTGCCAGTCCTTGGCGGTGCGCACGTGCAGGTCCAGGTAGACGCGGCGTCCCAGCAGCTCCTCGATGTGGGCGCGGGACTGGGTGCCGATCTGCTTGAGGCGGCTTCCCTTGCGGCCGATAATGATGGCCTTTTGGGAGTCGCGCTCGACGTAGACGTTCACGTGAATGTCGAGCATGGGCGGGCGGTCGTCGCCCTCGCGGCGCGGCCTCTCGATGATTTCCTCGACCTGGACGGCCAGGGAGTGAGGCAGCTCGTCACGCACACCTTCCAGGGCGGCCTCGCGGATAAACTCGGCGATCAGGGTGTCGCGCGACTCGTCGGTGACGTCGCCGTCGGGGTAGAGCGGCGGCGAGAGCGGCACCGTCTGCGCCAGCACCTCGCGCAGGTGGTCGATGCCCTTACCCTCCACGGAGGACACGGGGACGATGGCGGCCCACTCCCCCAGCTTCTCGATGGAGAGCAGGTGCTTCATGACGCGCTCGCGCGGCACGGCGTCGCACTTGGTGGCCACCGCGATGATGGGCCGTTTGATGCCGCGCAGCTCGCGGGCGATGAACTGGTCGCCGGGGCCGATCCGCTGGTCGGCGGGCAGGCAGAAGAGCACGACGTCGACCTCGGAGAGGGCCTCGCGCACCATGTCGTTGAGGCGCTTACCGAGCAGCGTGCGCGGCCGGTGGTATCCGGGGGTGTCCACGAGCACCAGCTGGTAGTTGTCCCCGTGCACGATGCCGCGGATGTTGTGGCGCGTCGTCTCGGGGCGCCCAGACGTGATCGCGATCTTGCGTCCGACCAGCGCGTTCGTCAGGGTCGACTTGCCGACGTTGGGGCGCCCGACGATGGAGACGAAGCCGGCGCGGAAGTCCTCGGGGAAGTCCGGGATTTCGATGGTCGCGGCCGCGTCCTCGCGCAGGGATGCCAGCGAGGTCAGCGCCTCGAAGGCGTCGAGGTCGGCGTCTTCCTCATCCTCCAGGCCCTCAAGGTTGTCGTAGTCCTCGTCCGCCTCAGAGTCCTCAGAATCCTCGCCATCGCCGGGCTGCGCCCCGGCCTCGCCCTCGGTTTCTTCGCCGAGGCCGGCCTCGATCTGGGCGCGAGCGTCGGCTTCCGGGTCGGCGGCGTCGGAGGCCACCTCGATGCGCGCGTCCCCGAGGGCGTTGGGGCCGGCCATGAGTTCGTCGTCGGAGGGGAATCGCATGTCAGTTGTCCTTGTCGTCGGCGGGGCTGGGGTCGGTGATGAGCGGAGAGTCGGGGTCGAGGCGGCACTGGATCGTGGAGACTTGCCGGCGGCGTCCGCGCGCCTCTTCAGCCGTCATGAGCACGCCGGCGAGTGTACCGGTCGCGCCGGGCAGCGGAACCTTGCCGATGGCTTTGGCGAGCAGGCCGCCGACGGAGTCGACGTCCTCGTCCTCGATCTCGCGGCCGAGGAGCTCGCCGAGTTCGGAGATCGGGAAGCGCGAGGGGACGCGCCAGACGCCCGGCTCTGTTTCCTCGGGCTCAATCGAGTGGCGGTCGTGCTCGTCGGTGAGCTCGCCGACGACCTCCTCGAGGATGTCCTCAAGGGTGACCAGGCCCGCGACGCCGCCGTATTCGTCGATGACGATGGCCATGTGGAAGCGTTCGGCCTGCATCTGGCGCAGCATGTCGTCCGCTGGCTTCATTTCGACGGCGAACTCGGCGGGGCGCATCATCTGCTCGGCGCGCAGGTCCAGCTGGCCGCCGGTGGCCTCCCAGCGGGAGACGAGGTCCTTGAAGAACAGGATGCCGCGGATGTCGTCCACGTCGTCGCCGACGACGGGCACGCGCGAGAAGCCGGAGCGCACGAACAGGCGCAGCGCGGAGGCCGCGGGGGTGTCCGCGTCGATGGTGACCATGTCGGTGCGCGGCACCATGACCTCGCGCACGAGGGTGTGCCCCAGGTCGAGGACGGAGCGGACCATGTCGCGGTCCTCTTCCTCGAAGCTTTCGGGTTCGCCGACCTCGTCGACGATCTCACGCAGGTCGGAGATCAGCTCGGCGCGCACCTGCGCCTCGGTGGGTTCGGGGGCGGGGCGTGAGGAGCGCAGCCGCTTCAGGACAGGGTCGGCCAGGTGGCTCAGGCGCGAGAGGCGGCCCGCGAATCTGGTGCCCGCCAGAGCGATGCCCTCGGGGCTTCGCGCACCCCATTGAGCGGGCAGGAACGAGACGAAGACCAGCTGGAGCGCCGCGATGACGCTGACGGCGATGAGGGCGACGCCCCACCACGGCAGGCGTGTGGCGACCAGGACGATCGTGCCCATGACGGCGTAGACGACCTGCCAGAAGGTACGGAACGCGCGCAGCGACAGGAGCGTGCGGCGTCGGCGTTCGACGAGGCCGTACAGGAGGCGCGCGTTGCGTCGTTCCTCCTCGATCAGGTCTTCGACGCCGGCCAGGGTCAGGCGCTGAATGGCCTGTTCGACGCACTGGGCGAGCGAGGCGAAGGCCAGGGAGATGAGCGCTAGGACCAGCAGGGCGATCGAGGGCACGTCCAGGATCGGCGAGGCCGGGGACGCCTCCAGGGGAAGCGTGAGGGTCATCGGGTGGCCAGGAAGGTGAGCAGGAGCTTGCGTTGGAGCGCGAACATGACTTCGCGCTCGGGGTCGGTCGCGTGGTCGTAGCCGAGCAGGTGCAGCATGCCGTGCGTGGCCAGGAGGAGCATTTCCTCGGCGGCGCTGTGGCCGGATTCGGCGGCCTGGCGGGCGGCGACCTGCGGGCAGATGCAGATGTCGCCGAGCGTGCCGGGGGGCGTGGGGTGGTCGGCGGTGCCGGGGCGCAGCTCGTCCATGGGGAAGCTCATGACGTCGGTCGGGCCGGGCAGGTCGAGCCAGCGCACGTGGAGGTCTTCCATCGGTTCGGGCTCGATGAAGATGATGGTCACTTCCGCGTCGGAGCTGACGTGCATCTGGTCGAGCACGTAGTCGGCCAGTGCGGAAAACTCGGCTTCGTTGATCTCGTAGTCGGTCTCGTTGATGACCTCGGTCATGACGTGTACTCCCTGCGTGCGGTGTTGTGGCTGCGGGTGCGCGCGCGGCGCGCGGCGTTACGGTCGTCGTAGCGCTGGTAGGCGTCGATGATGGCGCCCACGAGCTCGTGGCGCACGACGTCGGCGCTGGTCAGGCGACAAAATTCGATGTCGTCGATGTCGCCGAGGATGTGTTCGACGACGGCGAGGCCGGAGGTCTGGCTGCCGGGCAGGTCGACCTGGGAGGCGTCGCCGGTGACGACGACCTTGGAGCCGAAACCCAGGCGGGTGAGGAACATTTTCATCTGGCCGACCGTGGTGTTTTGGGCCTCGTCGAGGATGATGAAGGAGTCGTTGAGGGTGCGTCCGCGCATGTAGGCCAGGGGCGCGACCTCGATGGTTCCGGCGGCCATGAGCTTGGGCAGGGCCTCGGGGTCGAGCATGTCGCCCAGGGCGTCGTAGAGGGGACGCAGGTAGGGGTCGATCTTGTCGGTGAGGGAGCCGGGCAGGAAGCCGAGGTTCTCCCCTGCCTCGACGGCGGGGCGGGTCAGGACGATGCGGCGGACCTCGCCGGACAGGAGGCGGCGCACGGCCTGGGCCATTGCCAGGTAGGTCTTGCCGGTGCCCGCGGGGCCGATGCCGAAGACGACGGTGGCGCGGTCGATGGCGTCCGTGTACGCCTTCTGCCCGGGGGTCTTGGGGCGGATGGAGCGGCCGCGCGCGGAAAGGATTTCTTCCGTGGGGGCCTCGCCGGAGGTGAGGCGGCCGAGCAGGCCGATGGCCTGTTCGACGGCGGTAGCGTCCAGGGCGGTGCCGCGCCTGGCCATTCCGATGAGTTCTTCGAGGAGGCCGGCGGCCACGTCGATGTCCGCCTGGGTGCCCGCCAGGGAGATGTCGCGCCCGGTCACGAGGAAGCGGACGTGCGGGAAGCCCCGTTCGAGGGCGCGCAGAACCTGGTCTGCGATGCCGAGGACCGTGATCGGGTCCATGTCTGCGGGGATGGTGACGCGCCCCGTGGTGTGTGCGAGGGTGGCCGCCGCGAGCGTCGGCGCTGTGTTCTCCGTAGTCATACTGCTTTCATTCTACTCTGCCGCCCTATCTTCCTCACCCTCATCACCCTCGTATTAGCCTGTGTGTATGAACAAACAGACCGTGCACGGAGAAGCTGTCAGCGAGGACCAGATCGATGCGTGGGTCGCAGAGGCAGAAGCAGGGTACGACGTTGACATGCTGCGAAAAAACGGCAGCTCTACGCGATGAAAGCTTTTCAGCAGTATCACTCTCTTTTGGAATATTGAGCCATGCCCACCCTCGAAGAACTCGTTTCACACCCGCCA
>NZ_ALIY01000126.1:0-9729 GCF_000283035.1 Actinomyces sp. ICM58 | reverse complement strand
GCCCGCCCGCCTCTACAACAGCACTCAGTGCTTGGCGACGCTCACGGCAAGCTTGTCGCCGGCCTCGACCGCCAGCGACAGCGCGAGGGTCTCGGCGGCGATCATGTCGCGCCAGGACTCCACGTCCGCCACGTGGTCGGCGGGAACCGTCAGCGACAGGTCGATGCGGTCCGCGATGTGCAGGCCGGCGTTCTTACGCTCATCCTGAACGGCGCGCACGACGTCGCGGGCGTAACCCTCGGCCTCGAGCTCGGGGGTCAGCTCCGTATCGAGCACCACGAAAGTACCCGACGCCAGCACGTCCGCGACCTGGCCCTCGGCGGCGTCCACCGAGGTGGACACCGAGAACATGTCGCCCGTGAGCACCAGCGGCGCCCCATCCAGCTCGACGGAAGCGAAACGGCACGCACCATCGTCCACGAGCTCCCACTCGCCCGCCTTCTGCGCCTTGAACAGCTGGCTTGTCAGCTTACGAACCGCCGGTACGAAGGCGCGCGGGTTCAGCGCCAGCTCGGTGCGGACGCTCAGGCCCGAGTCCTGCGGCGCAGAGAAGACCACGGACTTCACGTTCACCTCGGAGGCGATCAGGTCCGCGAAGGGCTCCAGCGCAGCGAAGTTCTCCGACACGACCAGCAGCGAGGCCAGCGGCTGGCGCACGCGCAGCTGATGCGTCTTGCGCAGCGCGTGGGCGGCCGACACGATGGAGCGAACCTCGTCCATGGCTGCGACCAGCTCGGGGGCATCCACGGCCTCGTCGATGACCGGGAAGTCCGTCAGGTGCACGGATTCTCCGCCCGTCAGGCCGCGCCAGATCTCCTCGCTGAGCAGCGGCAGCAGGGGCGCCGCCAACTCCATGAGCGTCACGAGAGCCGTGTACAGCGCGTCGAACGCCGCACTGTCCTCATCCCAGAAACGCTGACGCTGAGTACGAACGTACCAATTCGTCAGGATATCCAGGTAGTCGCGAACCGCCTCGCACGCGCCGGCCACATCGTAGCTATCCAGGGCGCCCCGCACGTCCTCAACGAGGGTACGGGTATGAGCCAGCAGGTAGCGATCCATCTGCGCCAACGCGGCCACGGCCTCGGGCGAAGAGAGGTCGACACGAGAGGCCTCGTAGCCCTCACCCTTGTTGCAGGCGCCCGCGTACAGCGTGAAGAAGTAGTACGTGTTCCAGATCGGCAGCAGCACCTGACGGACCGTGTCGCGGATCGACTCCTCCTTGACGATCAGGTTGCCGCCGCGCACGACCGGGCTCGACATGAGGAACCAACGCATCGCGTCGGAACCGTACTTGTTGAACACCTCTGCCACGTCCGGGTAGTTGCGCAGCGACTTACTCATCTTCAGGCCGTCGTCACCCAGCACGATGCCGTGGGAGACGCAGGAGCGGAACGCCGGTCGATCGAAGAGCGCGGTCGCCAGGACGTGCAGCGTGTAGAACCAGCCGCGCGTCTGACCGATGTACTCGACGATGAAGTCGCCCGGGTAGTGATTCTCGAACCACTCCTGGTTCTCGAACGGGTAGTGCACCTGCGCGAAGGGCATCGAGCCGGACTCGAACCAGCAGTCGAACACGTCGGAGATGCGACGCATCGTCGACTTGCCCGTCGGGTCGTCCGGGTTCGGGCGCGTGAGCTGATCAATGAAGGGACGGTGGAAGTCCGTGACCTTCACGCCGAAGTCGGCCTCAAGCTCCGCGATGGAGCCGTAGACGTCCGTGCGCGGGTAGGCCGGATCGTCCGAGACCCACACGGGGATGGGTGCACCCCAGAAGCGGTTACGCGAGATCGACCAGTCGCGGGCGCCCTCCAGCCACTTGCCGAAGATGCCGTCCTTGGTGTGCGCGGGAGTCCAGGTGATCTCCTGGTTGAGTTCCACCATACGGTCGCGGATCTGGGTGACGCGGACGAACCACGAGGACACGGCCTTGTACATGAGGGGCTTGCGGCAACGCCAGCAGTGCGGGTAGGAGTGCACGTAGGACTTCTCGCGCACCAGCACGGCGCGGATTTCGGGCGCGCGGCGCGCGATGGGGCCACCCTGCTCGCGCAGGTCGGCGACCACGTAGCGGTTCGCGTCGAAGATCTGCATTCCCTCGTAGTCGGGAACCTCGGACGTGAAGACGCCACCCTCGTCGACGGGCAGGACCACGCCGATGCCGTACTCCATGCACGTCCACATGTCGTCTTCACCGAAGGCGGGAGCCTGGTGGACCAGGCCGGTGCCGTCGGTCGTGGTGACGTAGTCGGCGGCGATGATGGACCAGCCGTTGGGGCCGGGATCGCCACCCTCGGCGCGGCGCTCGGGGGTGTCGAAGTAGTCGTAGATCGGATGGTAGTGGATGCCCACCAGCTCCGAGCCCTTGTAGGTGGCCACGACGGTGGGTTCCTCGCCCAGTTCCTTGGCGTAGGCGGGGATCAGGTCGGTGGCGATGAGGACGCGCTCGCCCGCGAGGACACCCTCGTGGTCGGCCGCAACCTCGACGAGCGAGTACTCGATGTCCGGGCCCACGGCGACAGCCGAGTTCGACGGCAGCGTCCAGGGCGTGGTCGTCCAGATGAGCGCCAGCTCGGGACGCGCCGAGTCATCGCGCAGCTTCGTCTCGAGGCGCAGGCCCACGGTCACCGTGTTGTCGGTGCGGTCCTGGTACACGTCGTCGTCCATCTTGAGCTCGTGGTTGCTCAGCGGCGTGCGGTCGTTCCAGCAGTAGGGCAGGACGCGGTGGCCCTGGTAGGCCAGGCCCTTGTCGTAGAGCTGCTTGAAGGCCCAGATGACGGACTCCGTGTAGGACTTATCCAGGGTCTTGTAGTCGTTCTCGAAGTCGACCCAGCGTGCCTGGCGGGTGACGTACTCTTCCCATTCCTTCGTGTAACGCAGCACGGAGGAGCGGCAGGCCGCATTGAACGCCTCGATGCCGATGCCACCTTCGCGGGTGATCTCGGTGACGTCCTCGATGCCGAGCTGGCGCTGGGCCTCGAGCTCGGCGGGCAGACCGTGGGTGTCCCAGCCGAAGCGGCGTTCGACGCGGTGGCCCTTCATGGTCTGGTAGCGTCCCACCACGTCCTTGACGTAGCCGGTCAGGAGGTGACCGTAGTGGGGCAGGCCGTTGGCGAAAGGCGGGCCGTCGTAGAACACGAATTCGTTGGAGCCGTTCTCGCCGGCGTCGCGCATCTCAATGGACTTGCGGAAGGTGTCGTTGCTGGCCCAGAACGCCAGGGTGCCCTCTTCCATCGCGGGGAAGGAAGGGCTGGGGTCCACCTCGTCTTGCCGGTGGCGGGGGTAGAAGCCGTGCTTCGTCATGAGTGTCCTCGTCTCGCGCCTGTACAGGGACGAGGACCGGCGTCGCCGGCACCCGCGGTACCACCCCGCTTGCCGCTCCCTCGCTGGGGGCGGCCGCTTCGTTGGGGCTGTGTCGGGCCCTCCCGTCCGGTTCTACTGGAGGGGACGAGGCCGTGGCCGGCTGTTGCGTTCCTCTTTCTTCCGGATGCTCCCCGGTGATACCCCGCAAGCGGGCCGGATCATAGCGAAAAACAAGTGTAGCGAAGCGTCTGCTCACGCGCCCGGTGGGCGGGCGTCTGTCTGCCCACAGCGCAGCCCGCCTCCCCCACATGCCCGGCCACGGCCTCGTCGCACCGGCGCGCGTGCGCAGGGAGAGGGGAGCCCTGCACTAGAGTTGTGGGGTGAGCAAAACGGACACGAAACGCCCCACGCGCCCCTGGGGTGCGCTCGTCGGCGCGTGCGTGATCGCCGCACTGCTGATCGTCTGGGCGATGCAAGGGTCCCTGTCGGGCGCAGGTGTGCCGGTCGGGCGGGCCGCGACGATTGCTGTCGGCATGACGCTACAGGCGATCCCCTTCCTGCTCCTGGGTGTCTTCGTCGCCGAGCTGATCGAGGCCTTCGTCTCCCCCGCCTTCATCGCACGGGTCTTCCCGACGAATCCCCTCGCCTCGGTGCTGACCGCCCTTGTCGCGGCTTTCGCGCTGCCCGTGTGTGACTGTTCTGCCGTTCCGATTTTTCGTTCTCTGCTTCGTAAGGGCGTCCCCCTGTCGGCGGCGACGACGCTCATGTTGGCCTCGCCCGCGATCAATCCGCTGGTGATCGCATCGACCCTCTACGCATTCGGGTCCTGGTCGCTGGTGGCCGCGCGCGTCGGAGCGTCCGTCGTCGTCGCCCTGTGCGTGGGCCTGTCCATGCTGATCGCTCCCCCGACGGCGCTGCGCGAGGAGGGCCGTCCGGGCGCCGATCACGGGCGGGATGCGTGTTGCTGCGAGGACGGGTGCGAGCTGCCCGACCGGAGCGTCTCTGGCGTGTTGGCGGCGACGGGGCGCTCCTTCGGGCGGATTCTGCCGTTCCTGCTGGGGGGCGTCGTGGCCTCGACGATGGCGCAGGTGGCGTGGCCGGTGTCGTCACTACTGTCGGGACTACCGGCGGTCGGCGCGTTGGCCCTCATGATGGGGGCCGGTTTCGCCCTATCCCTGTGTTCCTCCTCTGACGCGGTGATCGCGCGGTCGTTGGCGTCGTTGGCGCCGACGGGAGCTCTGATGGGCTTTATGGTGTACGGGCCGATGATGGATGTGAAGAACGTGGCACTGTTGGCCTCGCAGTTCCGGGGCGCGTTCGTGGCGCGCCTGTTTGTGACGGTGACGGTGGTTGCCGCCGTGGTGGTGGGCGGCGCCTGGTGGATGGGGGTCCTGTCGTGAAGCTCGTGGATCGCATCGCTCCGACGCTGGAGGCCCTCGCACTGGCTGGTTTGGGGGCGGCGCTGGTGTGGATGGCGCTGTCGGGTCGCTACGGCTCGTTCGTGCCGCCGTCGGCGCGCCTGGGGATCGCCCTGTCGGGCGTCGCCTTGCTGGCGTGTTCGTTGGCATTGTCGTCGCGTTTGGGCGCGGGCGAGGGTGGGCATGACCATGGGTCCGCCTCGTCGCGCAGGGGCCTGACGCGCTGCGTCGTCGCGGTCCTGGCGGCTCTCATGCTCGTGCTCCCCTTCCACGTGTCTCCTTCGGAGTTGGCGTCGACGACGCTGAGCGCTCGCGCTGCCGATGCGGGGGACGAGGCTGGGGCAGGCACCGGGGAACAGGCCGAGGAATCCCCCTCCGAGGAATCCCCCTCGGAGGAGCCCGCGAGCGCGGGAGCGGGCGCACAGTCGGCCGGCCAGAGCGGGGTACTGAGGGGTTCTGGCGCCCAGGCCTCGTCGGGCGGGACGCTGGAGCTGACGACGGAGAACTTCGCGGCGCAGATTGAGGAGCTGTCGTCTCACGGGAAGGTGCACGACGGGCAGCGCGTGGAGCTGACGGGCTTCGTGATGAGCGAGGCGTCGGCGCGCGGCCAGGCGTCGATCCCGCGCCTGACGTCGGAGGAGAGTTTCGCCGTGGCGCGCATGGCGATCTGGTGTTGCGCGGCGGACGCATACGCGATCGGTTTTGCGGTGCAGTGGGATGGTCCGGTTCCCACGGCGGACAGTTGGGTGCGCGTGAGTGGGACGCTGCGCGTGCGGGGCAATAAGGCGCTGATTATCGAGGCGGATTCGGTTGAGGTGACGAGCGCCCCGGATCCGGAGTTCGTCCTGCAGCAACGCTAACCCCACACTGTTATCCAGCTCACAGATTTCCTTTATGTCCGTAACTTCGGACACAAAGAGGGGCGCGTAGCGTGAGGAATGCGCACACGGCAGGCGCGGGCGCATCTCACAACCTTCAAGGACGAAGACATGTCATCGACACTGACACTCACACCCCGCGAGAAGCAGACGAGGCGCTACGCCACGAGGCTGGCGCTCATCGCAACCCTCGGCCCCTTCTTCTACGGCTTCGAGGGCATGGTCCTCAACGCAGCCATCAAGGCAGTCGGCACCACCTTCGAGCTCGGCCCTATTCTCCAGGGAGTGGCCGGCGCGGCGGGCGTCATCGGCGGCCTCATCGGCGCGCTCGCCGCAGGACGCATCTCCGACAAGATCGGCCGCAAGACGACCCTCATGTGGGTCGGCCCCTTCCTCCTCTTCGAGGCCCTCCTCGGCCCGATCTCTCCCCTCCTGGGCAGCTTCGGCTACCCATTCCTGCTCATGACCCGCATCGTCGGCGGCATCGGCTTCGGCGCGGCAACGACGGTCGCCCCCGGCTATGTCGCCGAGATCGCCCCGGCCAACATCCGCGGCCGCCTCATCGGTTTTCGACAGCTGGCCATCATCCTCGGCCTGTTCTTCGCGGGCCTCATTAACACCGGCGTCGTGGCCATCACCGGTGGCGCCGCCCAGCCGGCCTTCGCCGGTCTCATGACCTGGCAGGTCCTCTTCGCCTGCCTCATCATCCCGGCGCTCCTCTTCGTCATTTTCACCGCGACAATCCCCGAGTCGCCGCGCTACCTCGTCTCGGTGGGACGCACGAAGGAGGCCAAGTCGGTGCTCGAGGCGGTCAGCGGCGAAGAGGACCCTTCCGCGCGCGTCGCCGCCATCGCGGACTCCCTGACCGCCACGGGCGGCGCCAAGCTCACGATCGGGCAGATCCTCTCCTCGAAGTGGCGCGGCCTCGTCTTCATCGGTATGGCGATCGCCGCGTTCCAGCAGCTCACCGGCATCAACGGGGTGTTCTTCTACTCCAACTCCCTGTTCGCGGCGGTCGGCTTCACCGAGTCGATGGCCCTGGCCCAGACCCTGCTGATCACGGGCTTCAAGATCGTCGGCGTCGTCACGGGCATCATGCTCGTGGACAAGGTCGGCCGCAAGCGCATGCTCGTCTACGGAGGCACGCTCATCTTCGTGTCCCTGGGCGTCGTGGCTACCGTCTTCACGATCGCCCCCACCGTCGACGGCAAGCCCGACGTCGCCCACTCCCCCATCCTGGCCTTCCTGGCGGTCGCCGCCCTGTGCACCTTCCTCCTGGGATTCACCTCCTCGTGGGGCCCGATCTTCTCCATCGTCATGGGTGAAATGTTCCCCAACTCGATCCGCGGCGGCGCCATGTCGCTGGCTTCGGGCGCGGACTTCCTCGTCAACTTCCTGGTCGTCCTCCTCTTCCCCTTCCTCATCGGCTGGTCGCCCGCCGGCACCTACTGGATCTACTGCGCCTTCGGCGTCCTGGCCGTCATCTTCACCGCGAAGTACCTGACCGAAACCAGCGGCGCCCAGCTCGAAGACATGGACAAGGTTGTCTCCCAGTAACGCCGAAGCGGCACCACTTCCACTGACGAAAGAGAGAATCCAATGACTGACACGACGCGGGATATTCCCGATAACGTCCGCAACGTCCTGGTCATCATGACCGACCAGCACCGCACCGACACGATCGGCTGCCTGGGCAACCCGCACGCCCACACCCCCGTCATCGACTCGATGGGCGAATCGGGCTTCGCCTTCACGAATTGCTTCACGCCCACGGCGATTTGCACCCCGGCGCGGGCCTCCCTCATGACGGGTAAGCGCCCGGGCAAGCACCAGGTGCTCGCCAACCCCGAGTGGAACATCGCCTACCAGGTCTCGATCCCCGAGGGCACGTGGACCTACACGCAGGAGCTGCGCGACGCCGGCTACAACGTCGGCATCGTCGGGAAATACCACTGCGGATACAACCTGCCCGACAAGTTCGGCGCGGACGACGACACCTACTGGGGCGCCGAAAACCCGGTCGCCAACGAGAAATACGTCGCCTGGCTCCGCGCCAACAACCTCCCGCCCGTGCGCGCCCACGACCTGTGGCGCGGCAAGCTTCCCGGCGGGCGCGACGGCCACATCATCGCCGCCCGCCTCGACCAGCCCGAGGAGGCTACCTTCGAGCGTTTCCTCGCCGACCGCGCGATCGAGAAGCTGCGGGAGTACGCGACCGACTGGAAGGACTCGGGTCAACCCTTCTGCCTGGACGTGCACTTCTTCGGTCCTCACCTGCCCTACTTCCTGCCCGACGAGTGGTTCGACCTGATCGACCCCGACCTCGTGGAGCTGCCGGAGAACTTCGGCGACTCACTCATCGGCAAGCCCCCAATCCAGCAGAACTACGCCACCTACTGGTCCACCTCCTCGTTCACGAACGAGCAGTGGAGGAAGCTCATCGCGGTCTACTGGGGTTACACAGCCATGATCGACTTCGAGATCGGGCGCATCATGGATGTGGCGCGCGAGCTGGGCATCCTGGAGGACACGGCGGTCTTCTTCTGCGCGGACCACGGGGAGTTCACGGGCTCGCACCGGCTCAACGACAAGGGCCCGATGATGTACGACGACATCTACAACGTGCCCTTCATCGCTCACATCCCCGGTGTCTCAACGGTGGGCCGCTCGGACGCGTTCGTCTCCCTCATCGACCTGCCGGCCACGGTGCTCGACATCGCTGGCCTGGATACCTCCCTCGTGGAGGACGGGCGCTCGATCGTGGACCTCACGCGCGGCGAAGCCGTCGACGGCTGGCGCGAGGACATCGTGTGCGAGTTCCACGGTCACCACTTCCCCCTCCAGCAGCGCATGCTGCGCACGAAGGACTTCAAGCTCGTCATCAACCCCGAGTCGATCAACGAGCTCTACGACCTGCGCCTCGATCCCGCCGAGATGAACAACGTGTACACCGTGCCCGTGTACGACGAGATTCGCAAGGAGCTGGCCACGAACCTGTACCTGCAGCTGCGCGAGCGGGGGGACCACTCCTTCGCCAAGTGGATGGCCGCGATGACCGACTTCGAGATCCCGCTGGTCAACACGGCTCGCTCCGACCTCGACGAGGTCACGAGCGACTAGACACGCGCGCGGCGGCGGGAGCCCGCAGGCGTATCCGCCGCCGCGCGCGCATGTGGCGTTCGCGCGCGCCGCTCACACTAGACACCTACAGTGATACGTATCATAGACAGGTTGGAACGAGGCCAGGGCGCGCGCCGCCCGAGGGCCAGCAGACGGGAAGGACGGACATGCACTACCCCACGCGCCACCCCCTCCCCACGCTCGAAGATCGCATCGTGGCGCAGCTGGCGCTCTCCCCCGCGACTCGCTCGCAGCTGTGCGAGGCCCTAGACACCTCCCGCACGAACCTGGGCCGGGCACTGTCAACCCTCCTGGACGAGGGATCGGTTGGCGCCGTGCGCTCCAACGCGGCCGGTCGCGGACGCCCCACTCAGCTCCTCGCTCTCAACGCAACGGCGGCGCACGCGGTCGGCCTGCTCATCACGCGCACCTCCTGCGCCGGCGTCATGCTCAACCGGTCGGGGGCTGTCCTGGCGGCCGTCCACATCGTCTCCCAATCATCCCCATCGATGTCCCGCTCGCTCGAACAGACCTGCGAGACCCTGGCCGAAAGCGCCGCCGCCCAGGGCATCGACGTGACGCACGTGCGCGCGGTGGGCGTCGGCGTGCCCATTCCGATGGGCCGCAACGCTCGCCTATCCTCAAACGCCTATCCGAGCGTGGAGGAGCTGGCCAGCCTCACGGGCCGCTGGTGGCCCGCGGCCCCGGTGGTGGACAACACGGTGCGCATGGCGGCCCTCGCGGAAGGACTGTGGGGCGCGGGAACCGGCATGTCGTCGTTCATTTACTTGCGCCTGTCGGGGGGTGTGGGCGGCTGCGTCGTGTCCGATTTCCGCCTCGTGGGTGGGGCAACGGGGCTCGCCGGCGAGCTGGGCCACATCACGGTGGCCGGTAACGACGCCCTGTGCGCGTGCGGCAAGCTCGGCTGCCTGGAGACGCTCGCCTCGATTCCCGCCCTGTGCGAGCGCGCCGGAGCACAGGACCTGACGGCGCTGCGCGCCGCCGTGCAC
>NZ_ALIY01000125.1:0-13886 GCF_000283035.1 Actinomyces sp. ICM58 | reverse complement strand
GTGGGCCCGCTAATACGAGCGTGGGCAGCCCCGCCCAGACACGGAATAGTGGGTTTACGTGCGATATTGCGGGTCAGCGCACGCTATAGCGGGTTCGCGTGCGAGCGACGCACGAGGCCAGGCGCCGTTGTGACCACAACGCAGACCACCTCGCCCACGACACCCCATTGTCGGCGTTTTTCACTGAGGTGGTCTGCACTTTGGGCGCCACGCCGCCCCGAACCGCGACCTCACCACCCCGAACCACGACCTCGCCGCCCCGAATCGCGAGCTCACCGCCAGCAAACGGGGGGAATTGCACCATTAGAGGTGCGACACGCCGGCGACACGCCGTGGCGATGCTTCTAATGCTGCAAAACCCCCCACCATTACCCGAACAGAGTCAGGTTGCGGCACCCACGAGCGCAAGGACCAGGCCACGGTGTCCTCTCACCCGATCATGGGGCGCCATACACGGGCCGGCGATGCAGTATTCGCGGGAACGAGGCAAATACGACCAACTAAAATAGTGACTTTCCCGCGCAACAAAGCCGAAAAGTCACCCTGCTAGCAACACGATTTGTCCATCCTCATAGTTGGTCCCAACCAACTAAAGTACCGACTTTCCCGCACTAATAAGCCGAAAAGTCGCCACAAAACCAACACGTAGTGTCCTATAACCCTTAACCCGCGGCTTGCACCCCGAGCGAGCGCCCCAGGCTCAAGAAAACCCCGGAACCTGAAGCGGTCCCGGGGTCCGGTGGCGGAGGATGGGGGATTCGAACCCCCGAGGGCTTGCACCCAACACGCTTTCCAAGCGTGCGCCATAGGCCACTAGGCGAATCCTCCGTGCACATCGTGCCGGACAATCATAAGCAATAAACGGCCCGCAGCGCCAATCCAAGCCAATGGAGCCGGTCACAGCCTCGTCTACAGGATGGAGATCGAGGTCCACACGAAGGCGATGATGGCGTCGTAGATGAGGGCTGCGATGGCCTCGTGTTGGCCGATCCGATCGGGGAGTTTTTGTGCCTCCATCAGGGCAATGACGGCGAGGACCGCGCCGACGATGAGGGGCAGCCCGAAGATCGCGAAGACGCTGACCCACAGGGCGGTCTTCGCCAGGGGGTTGGTGACGGGCTTGGGGGAGGTGTAGCCGCCGTCGGCGAAGACTTCGTGCATGTTGACGTATTCAGTTCCGGGGAAGTGCGGGGCGGCAAGGCCAACGGCAGCGGGGTTGGCGGGAGCGTACCCGTAGCGGTCATCGACGCCGCGCGACGCATAGGGGAATCCGGTGCCGGCTCCCGGGTAGGGGGCGACGGCCTCGGCAAGACGGGGCGACGAGGCCGGGGTGGCCACTGCCGGGGGCGTGCCGCCGGGCGCGGAGGGGTGGGGTGCCGGTGCGCTCATGCGTCCACTATCCCATATCGAAAGGGGCGTCCACCACACTTTGCGTGGGGACTGGGTTTTTCGGTATCAAATGCCGCGGGACTTGGCCGGAACGCGCTACCCTGTTGTTCCGACCGGTACGGCCATCCCGCCCATCAACTGATCGGATTTGTACGCTTATGAGCGAAACGAAGACCTCGCTGTTCCGTTGGAAGCTTCACGGTAACGGCACATCCATTAATCCTGGCGACGTCGTCCTCCCGGGCGAGCGGCTGTCGTGGCCGCGCACCGCTGGCATTGGCGCCCAGCACGTGGTCGCAATGTTTGGTGCGACGTTCCTTGTTCCGTTGTTGACGGGTTTCCCCCCGTCAACAACGCTTTTTTTCACTGCGATCGGCACCCTGCTGTTCTTCCTGATCACGGCGGGCCGTCTGCCCTCGTACCTGGGTTCCTCGTTCGCCCTGATCGCCCCGATTACCGCTGTGTCGGCGTCCATGGGGTCCTCCTACGCGCTCGGCGGCATCATTGCGACGGGTGCGACGCTTGCTACGGTTGGCTTGATCGTTCACTTCGCGGGCGTGCGCTGGATTGACGCGGTCATGCCGCCCGTGGTGACGGGCGCGATTGTGGCTCTCATCGGCCTGAACCTGGCACCCGCCGCATGGAACTGGGTGAAGGAAGGCCCGATCACTGCTGTCGTGACGATCGTGTCGATCTGCCTCGTGACGGTCCTCTTCAAGGGTATTCTGGGCCGCCTGTCAATTCTCATCGGTGTGCTGATCGGCTACGTGGCTGCGATTATCCAGGGCCAGGTTGATTTCTCGACCGTGAGCAAGGCTGCCTGGATTGGCTTCCCCGAGTTCCAGGCCCCGAGCTTCGCCCCGTCGACCCTGGGCCTTTTCCTGCCGGTCGTGTTCATCCTGGTCGCCGAGAACGTCGGCCACGTGAAGTCCGTGTCCGCGATGACGGGCGAGAATATGGATGACCTGACGGGCCGTGCGCTCATGGCGGACGGCTTGTCTACGATGCTGGCTGGCAGCGGCGGCGGCTCGGGTACGACGACCTACGCGGAGAACATCGGCGTGATGGCGGCGACCCGCGTGTATTCGACGGCCGCGTACCTGATCGCGGCTGGTGTTGCCTTGGTTCTGTCGATGCTGCCGAAGTTCGGCGCGCTGATTGCGACGATTCCCCCGGGCGTCCTCGGCGGCGCGGGCACGGTCCTGTACGGCATGATCGGCATGCTGGGCGTGCGTATCTGGGTGCAGAACCGCGTGGATTTCTCCAACCCGGTGAACCTGAACACTGCCGCGGTGGCCCTGATCGTCGCGATTGCGAACTTCACGTGGAAGATCGGTGACATGTCCTTCGAGGGCATCGCGCTGGGCACGGCCGCCGCTCTGGCGATCTACCACGGCATGCGCCTGATTTCGAAGCTGCGTGGCACGAACCTGGAGGCGGCGTCGCCCGCGTCGGCGCCGTCGGGTTCGGAGCTGGAGGGCGAGGCGTACTCGAAGCGCCACCGCTCCCCCGCGCCGCAGGCTGACGCCTGATCTGACGCTTTCATTGACGAGGCCGGGGCTCGGCCACTCGCTCACCGCTCGGTGAGGGGTGTGTCGGGCCCCGGCCTCGTTCATCTCTCCCAATTTCGCATGCAATTCCCCGAGCGCGCCACGAACACCGTCAGCCCGATGCCCGGAATTCCAACGTTTTTGGGCGCACCCACAAAGTGACCGACTGAGAATTGCATGCGAGTTTTCAGAGGAGGGCGGCAGCCAGGAAGGCCGCGATCATTCCAAGGATCAGCATGAGGTCTCTTTCGTCGATAAGCCATGAGAGTGGGTACCAACCTACTCCTGACAAGTGCAGATCAACCAAGACGCAGCGCAGCGATCACCGCATGATCAACGAGTGTTCCCTCACAGGTTGCAACCATGAAGACCATCTAGGATTCATCGCTCGCCCCGCCACCGCGCAGCTCGTCGAGCATGCCCGCCGTGATGATGCCCGAGGGCAAGGCGACGACCGCGACGCCCATGAGCGAGGAGATCATGGCAATGGTGCGCCCCACGTCGGAGGAGGGGTAGAGGTCGCCATAGCCGACAGTCGTCAGGGAGACGACCGCCCAGTAGACGGCGTCGAAGAAGGTGTTGAAGGTGTCCGGCTCGACGTTGAAAATGACGAGGGCGCTGACGAGGATGTAGCCGATCGCCAGGCAGAGGACGGCCAGCAGTGCCTCCCTTTGCTTCTCGAACACGGCGGCGATGGCGGAGGCGCTCTTCGAGTAGCGGATGAGCTTGAAGGCACGCAGCGCACGGAACAGACGCAGGACTCGCAGCGTGCGCAGCGCGTCGTTGAGGGCGTTGAAGACGGGCAGGATCGACGCCAGGTCGATGATCGCCATCGGCGTGAAGGGGTAGATCAGGAACGACGTCGCGCCTTTGCGTAGCTTCAGGTCCGCCGTCGCCCAGCGGGCCAGGTAGTCGACGATGAACACGAGGACGCACACGTATTCAATCGACTCAAGGACGGGGCTGAACCCCTTGAAACATAGGGGAAGGAGGCTGGCGATAATGAGCACGGTCATGATGCGGCCGTACCACAGTGCCGCGCTGTCTTCGCCGTTCAGCAGAGAGTAGAGACGTTTTCGCACCGTTGACACTCCTCATTGATAGACGCGTGACGCACCAAGAAAACTCACCCGCCACTGGGAACCCCCCGTGCACGAAGCGAGGGGCACGACGCTTGTCAGTCGCCGACACCACGCACTGTAGCACCGCACGGGGGCCCGCCAACCACACCCCACACACGGTTCGAGAGCCGTTCGACGAGCACACAGTAGCAACCGATTTCGTGAAAGCATCAACGAGTTTCCCCTCACACTCGCTATACATATCAATTATTTCTACGTAATGTGTTGACTATGGCAACGGATGCATCATCGCTGTTTACTGCCCTCGTGAGCGCGGAACTACGCGCCTGGAACGCGGTTGAATCCGCGCTCTGCGAGGCGAACAACCCCCTGTCACTGGGCCGCTTCCTGGTCCTGCGCACCGTGCGCGACACCCCCGCCTGCCGCATCCAGGAGGTGGCCGCGAGCCAGGGCATCACGTTGGGCGCCGCCTCACGCCTGGTCGACCGCCTGCACCGCGACGGCCTGCTCCATCGGACGCCGTGCGAGCACGACCGCCGCGCCACGATCCTGACGGTCACCGACACGGGCATGACCCACCTCGCCAGCGCCGAGGCCATCGTCACCGCCGAGCAGGAACGACTCCTCGCACCCCTCTCCCCGGGCCAGCGCGAACACCTCGCCCACGCGCTCGCCCTCATTGACGAGGCCGCGGACCCAACTGCCGGAAACGCGCAGGGATGCGGGAAGGGGCGCGCATGATCCGCTTCGACCACGTCTCGAAGACCTACCCGGGCGGCACGCGCGCCGTCGAGGACTTTTCCCTCCACGTCGAGCGCGGCTCGACGACGGTCCTCCTGGGAACCTCGGGCTGCGGAAAGACGACGCTCATGCGCATGGTGAACGCGATGGTCACCCCGACCTCGGGCGCGGTCTTCGTGCGCGGCGCCAACGTCGCGGACGAGGACCCGGTGCGCCTGCGCCGCTCGATCGGCTACGTCCTGCAGGAAGGCGGCCTGTTCCCGCACCGCACGGTTGCGGACAACGTCGCGACCGTGCCGCGCCTGGAGGGCGCCGGCAAGAAAGAGTCCCGCGAGCGCGCCCTCGAGCTCCTGGGTCTGGTGGGCCTGGACACGCAGATGGCTGATCGCTACCCCTCCGAGTTGTCGGGCGGGCAGCGTCAGCGCGTGGGGGTCGCGCGGGCGCTGGCGAACCGCGCGGACATCCTGCTGATGGATGAGCCTTTCGGCGCGCTCGACCCGCTCGTGCGCGCGGATCTGCAGCGGGAATTGAAGGAGATTCAGCGCTCGCTGGGTACGACGATCCTGTTCGTGACGCACGACGTGGATGAGGCCTTCACCCTGGGTGACCAGGTCGCCGTCCTCTCCACGGGCGGGCACATCGAGCAGGCGGGTCGCCCGCTCGATCTACTCACCTCCCCGGCCTGCGCGTTCGTCGCCGACTTCGTGGGGGCCTCGCGCGCGGCGCGCCCGGTGCGCGTGACGGGCTCCCACGGCCTGGTCGTCGACGAGGCGGGAACCCCGGTGGGCACGCTCACGCAGGGCACGCGTGAGCAGGGAGGGGACGAGGCCACGGCCTCCTCGGCCCCCTCGCCCGCGCCGCGCGGAGGCGCCGATCCCGCCGGAGTGCGCCTATGAGCTGGCTGTCCTCGAACCTGGCGCTGATCGGCGAGCTGACCGCCGAGCACCTGTGGATCGCCCTGCCGGCGATCGTGCTCTCGGTCGCGCTCTCGGTGCCAATCGCCCGCTGGGCGGCGTTTTCGCACCGGGGCGGCTGGGTCCTGTCGGCCCTGTCGGCCCTGTATGCGGTGCCGTCACTGCCTCTCCTGGTGGTGGTGCCGGTGATCATCGGGGTGGCGCTGCGCTCGAACGCGAACATGATCGCGGTGCTCACCCTGTACGGCGTGGCCGTCCTGGTGCGCCAGGCGACCGAGGGTTTCCGCACGATCCCGGGCGCGACCCTGCGGGCGGCGAACGCGTGCGGCTACTCGCTGCCGCGTCGCTTCGTGGAGGTCGAGCTGCCCCTGGCGACGCCGGTCATCATCGCGGGGACGCGCGTGGTCGCCACGTCCACGGTGTCGCTTGTGACGGTGGGCGCGTTTATCGGGGTGCGCTCGCTGGGCACGCTGTTCACGGACGGTTTTCAGCGCGGCATCACGGCCGAGGTCGTGGCCGGCCTGGTCACGACGGTGCTCCTGGCGCTCGTCGTGGACGCGGCCGTGCAGGGGATCGGCTGGGCGCTAACCCCGTGGGCGAGGAGGGGGACGGCGTGAGCATTCTCTGGGAAGCCCTGATGTGGCTTGCGACCCCGGCGAATTGGATGGGCGAGTCGGGGATCCTTGCCCGGAGCGCCGAGCACCTGGGCTTAACCCTCCTCATCGTCGCGCTTGCGACACTGGTGGCACTGCCCGTGGGCACGTGGATCGGGCACACGGGCAGAGGCCGGTGGCTGGTAAGCGCGACGGGCGGAGCCCGCGCGGTCCCCACCCTGGGCGTGCTGACGCTCGCGGGCCTGTGGCTGGGCATCGGCCTGGCGGCTCCGACGCTGGCGCTTCTGGTGCTCGCGATCCCGCCGCTGCTGTCGGCGACGTATTCGGGGATCGCCTCGACGCCGCGTGCGACGGTGGATGCCGCCCGCGCGATGGGGTTGACTGAGCGCCAGATTCTTGTGGGTGTCGAGGCGCCCCACGCGGCGGGCCTCGTCGCGGCCGGTGTGCGCTCGGCGACCCTGCAGGTGATCGCGACGACCACCCTGGCGGCCTACACGGCTAACTATGGCCTGGGCCGCTTCCTCTACGCGGGGTTGAAGACCCGCGACTACGCGCAGATGATCGGCGGCGCGATCGTCGTCGTCGCGCTCGCTCTTCTCGCGGATGCTGCGCTGGCGGCCGCGAGCCGCGCACTGCGCGCCCGCACTCACTCGCGCGTTGACGCGGGGAACAATTCACTCAAGGAGTCACTATGAAACGCTCGATGATCACGCTCGCGGCCGCCGCCGCGTCCGCCCTGGTCCTGGCCGCCTGCGGGTCGGCGCAGACCGTCGACGGAGGCGCCACGGCCTCGTCCACGATCGTCGTGGGCTCGCAGGATTACTACTCGAACGAGATCATCGCCGAGGTCTACGCGCAGGCCCTGGAGGGCGCCGGGTACACGGTGGATCGACAGATGCGTATCGGTCAGCGCGAGGTCTA
Organism: Actinomyces sp. ICM58; assembly: GCF_000283035.1. Classification (NCBI taxonomy): domain Bacteria; kingdom Bacillati; phylum Actinomycetota; class Actinomycetes; order Actinomycetales; family Actinomycetaceae; genus Actinomyces; species Actinomyces sp. ICM58. The sequence continues at coordinate 6,675 of NZ_ALIY01000125.1, read as the reverse complement.
CATGCCCGAGCTCGAGGCCGGCTCGATCGACGTGTTCCCCGAGTACACGGGCAACCTGTTGCAATACCTGGATTCCGAGGCGTCCGCGCGATCCTCGGATGAGGTATACGCGGCGCTGACCGCCGCCCTTCCGCAGGGGTTGCGTGCCCTCGACCAGGCGCCGGCGACCGACCAGGATTCCTACGTGGTGACGGCCGACTTCGCCGCGGAGCATTCACTGGCCTCGATCGGCGACCTGGCGGGAGCGGGGCCGCTGATCCTGGGCGGGAACTCGGAGCTTGAGACTCGCCCGTATGGCCCGGCTGGCTTGTCGCAGGCCTACGGCGTGACGGTGTCCTTCACGCCGATCGAGGATTCGGGCGGTCCGCTGACGGTCAAGGCGCTGAGGGACGGGGACATTCAGCTGGCGAACATCTACTCCTCGGATCCGGCGCTGGCGGACGGCACTCTGACGGTCCTGGCGGATCCGCAGGGCCTGTTCTTGGCCTCGCACGTCGTTCCCCTGGCGTCGGCTCGCGTGGACGATGAGGCGGCTGCCGTCATCAACCGCGTGAGCGCCGCGCTTGAGCCCGCGGATCTGGTGGAGATGAACCGCGCGTCCACGCAGGAGCAGCGGTCGGCGTCGCAGATTGCCCGGGAGTGGCTGTCCTCCAAGGGTTTGCTGTCCTGAGAACACCCGCGTGGGACGAGGCCGGGGCTGGGGAGCGTGTTCGCGTTCCGCGCCCCGGCCTCGTCGCGTGTGAATATGGGCACAACTGCACCGTTTTATGTGACCCACACCATCATTTGACCTACTTTTTACATTTGTAACCAAAATGTAATGCGCACATGATGGACACGTCCGGATACTTCCACACGCGACGGGCTACCCTCGAAGACATGACCACGGGCATAGCCCACCGGTCCCGTCCATCAACCAGGAGGTAGTAACCATGAACCTGAAGAAGGCATGGCTCGCCATTCCCGCGGCGGCTGCGCTCGCGCTGACCGCCTGCGCCGGTGGCGGCGGATCCGCCGCCACCACCACCAACAACGGTATCGTCCTCAACGGCTCCGAGCCGCAGAACGCTCTGCTGCCCGGCCAGACCTCTGAGACCGGCGGCGGCCGCATCCTCACCGCGATGTTCAGCCAGCTCGTCCGCTACGAGGCCGACGGCACGGCCGTCCTCGACGTCGCCGAGTCCATCGAGCCCAACGAAGACAACACCCTGTGGACCGTCAAGCTCCACCAGGACCGCAAGTTCTCCGACGGCACCCCCGTCAAGGCCGAGAACTTCACCCGAGCCTGGAACCTCATCACCTCCCAGAACCAGAAGCAGGCCTCCTTCTTCGACTCCTTCGACGGCACCAATGAGGAAGGCGTCGGCGAGCTGACCGGCGTCCAGGTCGTTGACGACTACACCTTCACGATCAAGCTGAAGAACCCCGCCTACGACCTCATCACCCGCCTGGGCTACACCGCCTACGCGCCGCTTCCCAACTCGACGCTGGACGACCCGGACAAGGGCGGCCAGGTGCCGGTCGGCAACGGCCCCTACAAGCTGGCCTCCGACGACGCTTGGGAGCACAACGTCAAGATCACCCTCGTCCCCAACGAGAACTACGTCGGCGACGAGAAGCCCCAGAACGAGGGCGTGACCTTCGTCTTCTACAACTCGATGGATGCCGCCTACAACGACCTCAAGGCCGGTAACGTCGACGTCCTCGACGCCGTCCCCTCCTCCGCCATGGCCTCCTACCAGCAGACCTTCGCGGGCACCTCCGTCAACGAGCCCTACGCCGGCATCATGACGCTGACCATCCCGCAGTACCTCGACCACTTCAAGGGCGAGGAAGGCAAGCTGCGCCGCCAGGCCATCTCGATGGCCATCAACCGTGACGAGATCACCTCGACGATCTACGCCGGCGCGCGCACCCCGGCCAAGGACTTCACCGCCCCCACCCTTCCGGGCTACTCCGACTCCCTGCCCGGCTCCGATGTCCTGACCTACAACGAGACCAAGGCTAAGGAACTGTGGGCCCAGGCCGACGCCATCGCCCCGTGGGACGGCACCTTCGAGATCGCCTACAACTCCGACGGCGGCCACAAGGAATGGGTGGACGCTGCCGCCAACTCCATCAAGAACACGCTGAACATCGACGCCCAGGGCAAGGCGATCGTCGACTTCAAGACCATGCTCCAGCAGGAAGATGACCAGACCATCGGCGCGGCCTTCCGCTCCGGCTGGCAGGGCGACTACCCGTCGATCTACAACTTCCTGCAGCCCCTGTACGTGACCAAGGCCGCCTCGAACAAGGGTGAGTACTCCAACCCCGAGTTCGACGCCCTGATCACCAAGGCGGCGGGCGCCACCAACGCCGAGGAAGCCACGGCGGCCGCGCAGCAGGCCCAGGAGATCCTCCTGCAGGATCTGCCCGTCATCCCGCTGTGGTACTACAACGTCAACGGCGCTTGGTCCAAGAACGTGACCAACGTGACCTTCGACTGGAGGGGCCAGCCCGTGCTCACCCAGATCACCAAGAACGCGAGCAAGTGAGTTCCTAGGAACTCTCCTCACCCGAGGGGGTGGGCGGCACCGGCCGCCCACCCCCTCGGCGCACCCCGACCTGACAAACACGATTAGACCGGCATATGTCGCCTGCCCGCGCACCCGTGAGGTGCTCACCCCGCAGGAGCCGCCCGCAATGTGGGCCACACTTTCGCCCACGAACAAGGGAAAAGCCCTGATCCTCTGGCCACATCACGCCCCCCACGCCTCATTTGCCCATTCTTTACCCTATGATGGGACATAAAGGCAGCCCCGCCCCCAGCGGGGCGCACGAACGGGAACGGCACCGCGCCCATCCCTCGACACGAATCTAAAGGATTGCCCATGCTCCGCTACATCGGACGGCGACTCCTCCAGACCATCCCGGTCTTCTTCGGAGCCACCTTTCTGATCTTCGCGATGGTCTACCTGATGCCAGGTGACCCCGTTGCCGCCCTCGGTGGCGACCGCGGCCTCACCGAGGCGGCCGCCGCTCAGATCCGCGCCGAATACCACCTCGACCAGCCCTTCTGGATGCAGTACCTGCTCTACCTCAAGGGTGTCTTCACCCTCGACTTCGGCAAGTCCTTCAACCAGCAGCCCGTCATCGACGTCATGGCGCGAGCCTTCCCCACCACGATCGCCCTGGCCATCTACGCCCTCGCCATCGAATCCATCTTTGGTATCACCCTGGGCGTCATCGCCGGCGTGCGCCGCGGCGGCTGGTTCGACTCGACGATCCTCGTATTCTCGCTCCTGCTGATCTCGGTGCCCACCTTCGTCCTGGGCTTCGTCCTCCAGTTCCTCCTCGGCTTCAAACTCGGGGTCCTCCCGGTCACAGCCAGCGCCTCGGTCAACATGGCATCACTGACCATGCCAGCCATGGTCCTCGGCGGTGTCTCCCTGGCATACGTCATCCGACTCACCCGCCAGTCCGTCTCCGAGAACGTCTCCGCCGACTACGTGCGCACCGCCCGTGCCAAGGGCCTGGCCAACAGCGCCGTCATGACGCGCCACATCCTGCGTAACTCCCTCATCCCCGTCGCCACCTTCCTCGGCGGCGACCTCGGCGCCCTCATGGGCGGCGCCATCATCACCGAGGGCATCTTCAACATCAACGGCGTCGGCGGCACGCTCTGGCAGGCCATCCGTCTGGGTGAAGCCCCCACCGTCGTCTCCATCACGACCGTGCTCGTCCTGGTGTACATCCTGGCCAACCTCATCGTTGACCTCCTCTACGCCGTGCTCGACCCGAGGATCCGCTATGAGTGATTTCATCCCCTCCGCCAACATTTCCCGCACCCGCGCGGGACAGGACCACTACGTCTCCGAGATCGACGAGACCGGCCTCGGTGCCGTCGACGCGGTCCCCGACGAGGGCGCCCCCTCTTCCATGTGGGGCGAGGCCTGGAAGCGCCTGCGCTGCCGCCCGATCTTCTGGTTCGCCGCCACGATCATCTTCTTCGCGGTCATGATCTCGGTGTTCCCCTGGCTCTTCACCAGCCAAGACCCGCGCTATTGCGTGCTCTCTAACTCCCTCGGCGCCCCCGAGCTGTGGAGCCACCCCTTCGGCTTCGACAAGCAGGGCTGCGACATCTACTCGCGCGTCATCTACGGCGCCCGCGCCTCCGTCTCCGTCGGCATCCTGACGACCATCGCCGTCACCCTCATCGGCGGCACCATCGGTGCCCTCGCCGGCTACTTCGGCGGCTGGCTCGACTCCCTCCTCTCGCGCATCACCGACGTCTTCTTCGCGATCCCCCTGCTCCTGGCAGCCATCGTCTTCATGCAGATGTTCAAGGAGTCGCGCTCCATCGCCATGGTCGTCGTCGTCCTGTCCGCCTTCGCCTGGACCTCCATCGCGCGTATCACGCGAGGATCCGTCATGAGCGCGAAGAACGAAGAATTCGTCACCGCGGCCCGCGCCACCGGCGCCTCCCGTGCGCGTATCCTCATGAACCACATCATCCCCAACTCGATGGCCCCCATCATCGTGTACGCGACCGTCGCACTGGGCACCTTCATCGTCTCCGAGGCCTCCCTGTCCTTCATGGGCATCGGCTTGCCGAGCTCGGTCGTCTCCTGGGGCGCCGACATCTCCACGGCTAAGGACCAGCTGAGCGACGCCCCTATGGTTCTCTTCTACCCGGCCTCGGCCCTGGCCCTGACCGTCCTCAGCTTCATCATGATGGGTGACGCCGTGCGCGAAGCCCTCGACCCGAAGGCACGCAAGTGAGCGAAACGAACAACACCCCCCTCTCCGAGACGGAGATGGAAGAGATCGTCGAACGAGCCGTCGCCCCCGCCGCGGCCTCGGCCCCCGTCCACCCCGACGACGAGAAGCCCCTGCTCAAGATCACCGACCTGGAGGTCACCTTCACCTCCTCGACCGGCATCGTCCCCGCCGTTCGCGGCGCGAACCTGACCATCTACCCCGGCCAGACCGTCGCAATCGTCGGCGAGTCCGGCTCCGGCAAGTCCACGACGGCCGCCGCCGTCATCGGCCTACTGCCCGGCACCGGCAAGGTCGCGGGCGGAACCATCGAGTTCGACGGGCAGGACATCACCAACCTGTCCACGAACGAATGGGTGGCCCTGCGCGGATCCGGCATCGGCCTCGTCCCCCAGGACCCCATGAGCAACCTGAACCCCGTCCTGCGCGTGGGCTACCAGGTCAAGGAAGCGCTGCTCGCCAACAACGTCGTCCCCAAGTCCGAGGTCGGCGAGCGCGTTACCCAGCTCCTGGAGGAAGCCGGCCTGCCCGACGCTGAACGCCGCGCCAAGCAGTTCCCGCACGAGTTCTCCGGCGGCATGCGTCAGCGCGCCCTCATCGCCATCGGCATGGCCGCGCACCCCAAACTGCTGATCGCCGACGAGCCCACTTCCGCCCTGGACGTCACCGTCCAGCGCCGCATCCTCGACCACCTCGAAAAGCTGACCGCCGAGATGGGCACCGCCGTCCTGTTCATCACGCACGACCTCGGCCTGGCGGCCGAACGCGCCGAACAGCTCGTCGTCATGCACCGCGGCCGCATCGTCGAATCCGGCCCCGCCCTGGAGATCCTGCAGCGCCCGCAGCACCCCTACACGAAGCGTCTCGTGTCCGCCGCGCCCTCCCTGGCCTCGGCCCGCATCGAATCCGCCCACAAGCGCGGCATCCAGGTCACCGACGAGGAGCTCACCGGCGCAGGCAAGGGATCCGTCTCCACGGACGCCATCATCCGCGTCGAAAACCTCACCAAGGAGTTCGACATTCGCGGAGCCAAGAAGGGCAACAACACCTTCCTGGCCGTCGACGACGTGTCCTTCGAGCTGCGCCGCGGCACGACCCTCGCGGTCGTCGGCGAGTCCGGCTCCGGCAAGTCGACCGCCGCGAACATGATCCTGCAGCTCCTCGAGCCCACCGCTGGAACAATCTTCTTCGACGGCCAGGACACCTCGACAATGACCAGCGCGGAGCTCTTCCGCCTGCGCCGCCGCCTCCAGGCCGTGTTCCAGAACCCCTACGGGTCGCTGGATCCGATGTACTCGATCTACCGCCTCATCGAGGAGCCGCTGAAGATTCACGGCTACGGCACCCTCGAGTACGCCGTCCAGGAGATCAAGCGCGCCGAGGAGACCGGTCGTGAGCCCGAAGAGTGGATGACCACCCTCGTCGAGGCCTCGGAGGGCAAGCGCACGCTGACCGCGGCCGAGAAGCGCAAGCTGACCCCAAAGAAGCTGCGCATCGCCCGCGCCGCCGAGCTGCTCGACATGGTGGCCCTGCCGCGCAGCGCCATGCGCCGCTACCCGAACGAGCTGTCGGGCGGCCAGCGTCAGCGCGTGGCTGTGGCTCGCGCTCTCGCGCTCAACCCGGAGGTCATCGTCCTGGACGAGGCCGTGTCCGCCCTGGACGTGCTGGTGCAGAATCAGATCCTGTACCTGCTCAACGACCTGCAGGCGGAGCTGGGCCTGTCCTACCTCTTCATCACGCACGACCTGGCTGTCGTCCGCCAGATCGCCGACGACGTCATCGTCATGGAGAAGGGCAAGCTCGTCGAGGCCAACTCGACGGACGAGCTGTTCAACAACCCGGTCCAGGACTACACACGCGAGCTGATCGAAGCCGTCCCCGGCCGCAACATCCAGCTCAACCTGTGAGCAACTG
>NZ_ALIY01000124.1:0-14271 GCF_000283035.1 Actinomyces sp. ICM58 | reverse complement strand
GATGTCCTCGCGGATCTGGCGCAGCGGACGGGAGCCATGCTGGTGGCCACGACGGGGGCGCGCATGTCTTCTCCGGCCAAGGCGGCCCTCGGCGATGTCCTCGCGGCGACCCGCATCGGCACCTCACTGGAGGAGGCCTACGCCCACCTGGGGGCACGCCGCTCGTTCCTGCGCTCGCCCTCCGAGATGGCACGCCTGCACGCCGCCTATCCCGAGGCCCTGAGCAACTCCTGCGAGGTGGCGGCAGGCGCGGCCTTCGACCTACGCCTCGTCGCACCCAGGCTCCCTCGCACGAGCGTCCCGACGGGCCATACTCCCCAGACGTGGCTGTCCCACCTGGCCCGGCAGGGCGCACGCGAGCGCTACGGCAGGCGGGAGGAGCATCCCAGGGCGTGGGAGACGATCGACCGGGAGCTGGGCGTCATCGAGCGCCTCGGTTTCGCCGGTTATTTCCTCATCGTCAAAGAGATCGTGGACTTTTGCGCCCAGCGTGGCATCGTGTGCCAGGGGCGTGGCAGCGCGGCGAACTCCGCCGTGTGCTTTTGCTTGGGCATCACGGCGGTGGATGCGGTGCGCCATCACCTGCTCTTCGAGCGTTTCTTGTCGGACGCCAGGTCGGGCCCTCCCGATATCGACGTCGACATTGAGGCGAGCCGGCGCGAAGAGGTCATCCAGCACGTGTACGAGCTCTATGGGCGCGATCGTGCGGCCCAGGTCGCCAACGTCATCACGTATCGTCCGCGCTCGGCGATGCGTGACGCGGCGCGGGCCCTGGGCTATCCGGCGGGCAGCGCGCAGGCGTGGTCGCGGGGGAAGGGGGAGGCGCCGCTCCTCGTGAGCGAGGCCGCCCGGGCCTTGTCACGCCTGCCGCGACACATGGGCATCCACTCGGGGGGCATGGTTCTGACCGATCAGCCGGTCTCGCGTATCTGTCCGGTCGGGTGGGCGGCGATGGAGGGGCGCACCGTGCTCCAGTGGGACAAGGAGGACTGCGCGGACGCGGGCCTGGTGAAGTTCGATCTGCTCTCTCTCGGCATGTTGACGGCTCTGCGCATCGCCTTCGACGAGTTGGGTGACGGCTCGGGACGCGGCGAGCATCATCCTCCCCTGCGCGGCTGGGCATCGCGCGCCCTGAATGGGGTGGGGGAGCGTCGGCTCGGCCTGCACACGCTTCCCGCGGAGGATCCTCGCGTCTACGACCTGCTGTGTGCGGCTGACACGGTGGGCGTGTTTCAGGTGGAGTCGCGCGCACAGATGAACACGCTTCCGCGCCTGAAGCCCCGATGCTTCTACGACATCGTCGTCGAGGTGGCTCTCGTTCGGCCGGGACCCATCCAGGGTCGCGCGGTCAACCCCTATCTGCGCCGACGCGCTGGGAGGGAAGCGGTCACCTACCTGCACCCCCTGTTGGAGCCCGCCCTGCGTCAGACTCTGGGCGTCCCCCTCTTTCAGGAGCAGCTCATGCGCATCGCCTCGGACGCGGCGGGCCTGTCCGGTGCCCGCGCCGATCAACTGCGCCGAGCCATGGGGGCCAAGCGCAGCCCGGAGCGCATGGAGGCCCTCAAGGAGGATCTCATGGCTGGGATGGAGGCGCGCGGTATTGACGCGCCCACGCGCGAGCGCATCTTCGATCAGCTCAAGGGTTTCGCCGACTTTGGCTTCCCCGAGTCTCACTCTTTTTCCTTCGCGCACATCGTGTACGCGTCCGCGTGGCTGAAGGTGCACGCACCCGAGCACTTTTATGCGGCGATCCTTTCCTCCCAGCCCATGGGGTTCTATTCGCCGGCGACGCTGGTCCAGGACGCGCGCAGGCACGGCGTGAGGGTCGCGGGTCCGTCGGTGAACGACTCCTTCCTGGACGCGGGCGTGCAGCTCGCGACCGTCGCGCCAGAGGACTATCGGGAGGGGCGCCCCGACCCGCTCCCGTCGCGCCAGGTCGTCCCCCTGGATGTGGATCCCTCGCTGGTGCTGCGCATCGGCCTGTCCTCGGTACGAGGCCTGGGCGGGGCCGCGACGCGCATCGTGGCGGCCAGGGAATTGGGAGCCTTCACGAGCCAGGCGGATCTGGCCGCACGGGCCCACCTGAGCGCCACGGACATGGAGAAGCTGGCCCTGGCCGGGGCGCTTGAGTGCCTGGGAGTGAGCAGGCGTGAGGGCGCCTGGTCGGCCGGGGCGCTGGCCGCGCCGACGTCGAGGCGGGGGGAGTGGCAGCCCTTCCTGCCCGGCACCGAGGTGGGCACCCGCGTACCTGACCTGCCGGCTCTGACGCCGGCCGGGCAGATGTGCGCCGACGTCGAGGCGATGGGGCTCACCCCCGGGCGCCACCCGTTCTCTTACCTGCGCGACTGCCTCCCGGGCACGGTTCTTCGTGCCGCTGACCTGGGAGCCCACCTGGACGGGCGCATCGTCGAGGTGGCAGGCCTGGTCACGCACCGCCAGCGCCCCCACACGGGCGGCGGCGTCACCTTCTTGTCCCTCGAGGATGACACCGGCTACGTCAACGTCTCGGTGGCCGTGGGCACCTGGAATAAGTTTCGCCGCGTCGGCCTCGAATCGGATGCCCTGCTCGTGTCGGGAACCCTCGAGTGGGGCGACGGCGCGATCAACGTGCGAGCCTTCCGTCTGCGCGCCGTCGAGCTGCCCATCGACGTGCGCTCGCGCGACTTTCGTTAATGCCCCTCAGCGACCGGCAGGCATGAGGAGTGCGCGCAGGTCCTCGACCGTGTCGCACACGACCTCGGCGTCGTCCAGACCGTCCGCCGTCGCATACCCCCACCGAACGCCGACCACCGCGATGCCGGCCTCGTGGCCGCCGCGCACGTCCCAGACCGAGTCGCCGACGATCACGGGGTGTGACACGTCGGCGCCCATTGCGTCCAAGCGAGCCACGGCCTCGTGAATGACCGTCGCCTTGGAGGAACCCGGGTCCGGCGTGGCCCCCGCGATCACGTCGAAGGCGCCCGCCAGTCCCAGGTCCTCCATCTGTGACAGCGCCATGGGAGCCTGCTTCGACGTGGCCGTCGCCACTGGCACGCCCGCCCGGTGCAGGTCCCACACCAGCTCGGGCACCCCCTCGAAAGGCACGGGGTCCAGATAGTGACGCATGTAGCACTCCCGGTAGCGTTTTACCAGGTCAGCCAAGAGTTGACCGGAGTAGCCCAGATCGCCGAAAGAATGCCACAGGGGAGGCCCCACATAGCTGCGAAGACGCTGATCGTCGGGGATCGGCAGTCCGAAGTCTGACAGGGCTTCGCGGAAGGCGTCCATAACGGCCGGGGCGGAGTCGACGATCGTCCCGTCGACGTCGAAAAGAACAGCAGAAATGGGCAAAGACACTAAATCCCCCGAGTTGTTGGTGCTTTCTTAGTCACTATGCCCTATTATCCCGAGAGAAGCATCCGACACGACTACGAGAGAGGCAGACGTGGAATCACGAGCACGGCTCACCCCGATCGTTCAAGCCAATAGTGCGCGTGCGGCCGCGTGGAGAGTCTTCTTCGAGGCGTCCGGACGCCTGCAAGGGATCCTCGAGACGCGCCTGAAGCGCACCTACGGCGTCTCCATGCCGGACTACAACATCCTCCTGGCCCTGTGGGAGGCGCCCGGCCACCGCCTGCGCATGGGCGAGTTGGCCGACCGCGTCGTCTACTCGCCCTCGCGCGTCACCTACCTGGTGTCCAACCTGTCGCGCGATGGCTGGGTCGAGCGCATCCCCTCCAAGGTCGACCGACGCGGGTACGACGCTTGCCTGACCACCCAGGGCATTCAAACTGTGCTTGCTGCCACAGAACTGCATCAGCAGACGGTCAGCGAGTACCTCCTGGACGGCATGACGGACGAGGATATCGACGCAATTGCAAAGGTTTTCTCGACCCTGGACTCCCGCCTGAAGGCCGACACAGCCGATTCATAGTTTCGATTGGCGCAAGTCGACGCAATCGTGTTAAGCTTCTACTCGCTTGCGGATCGCAACGGTTCGCATCGCTCACCTGCGCGGGTGGCGGAATAGGCAGACGCGCTAGCTTGAGGTGCTAGTCCTCATTTTACGAGGGTGGGGGTTCAAGTCCCCCTCCGCGCACGAAATGCCCCGGGGCCGGAAGGCTCCGGGGTTTTCCATATCACCGAACAGGAGACACCGTGCGCATAGATATGTGGCTCGACACGTGCGACCCGTGGAGCTACCTGGGGCTACGCCACCTTCGCACCGCCATGGATGCCTTCGACCACGGCGACGAGATCGAGGTCTATCTGCACGCCTACCTGCTCGACCCCGACCTGGACGCGCCCATCGATAAGCCGCGCGTCGTCGCCCTCGTCGAATCCGGCGCGGCGACCCTGGAGGAGGTGCGCGAGGCCGACGAACGCATGCGCTCCCTCGGAGCCCGCGAGGGCGTTCGATTCGACTTCGACTCCCTCGTCATCGCCCCCACCTCCCGCGCCCACCGCGTCATCGCTGCCGCCCACGACGCCGACATCGACACCGACACGGTCGCAGGCCCCGACTCCCTCCATCTCAAGGTCGCCGAGGCCATCATGCGCTCGCACTTCGAGATGGGCCTGGACGTATCCCACCCCGAGGTGCTCATCGGATGCGCGCAGGACATCGGCATGCCCGGGCAGCTGGCAGCCCTCGCCATCGAGGACGAGGAGTGGGCATCGCGCGTCTACTCCGACTACCAGATGGCGATGCACATGGGCGTCACCTCCGTGCCCACCTACGTCTTGGATGCCCAGTTCCTCGTCGATGGGCATCAGACCGTCACCGCTTTTTCCAATATCCTGGCCACCGCCTGGGACAACGCACGAAAGGATCACGCATGAGCGAGAAGGACACCACGGCCTCGTCGGTGACGACAGGCGCCCCCAGCCCGATGGAGCTGGTCCTCCAATTCCACCGCACCTACTCCACTCCCATCCGCCCCTTCGACGATCCCACGCTCGACTACGAGCGCGTCGGCATGCGCATGAGCCTGATCGCTGAGGAGTTCGCCGAGCTCATGGGCGCGGTCTACGGACCGCGCGCACGCGCGATCGTCGAGGCCGCCACCGCCGAGGCCGTCGCCGCTGACGACGGGACCCGCGACGTTATCGAGACCGCCGACGCGCTGGCCGACCTCGTGTACGTCATCTACGGCATGGCCATCGAGTCGGGCATGGACCTCGATTCGGTCCTGGCCGAGGTGCAGGCCTCGAACTTGTCCAAGCTCATGCCCGACGGCTCCGTCAAGCTGCGCGAAGACGGCAAGGTGCTCAAGGGCCCCAACTTCTTCCAGCCCAATATCGCCCGCGGACTGGGGCTTGACACCAGCGCGACCAAAGCGGATGCGGACTAAAGTCCCTATCACGCGCATTCGAGGGCGCGAGGTGACACAATAGACGCGGTCCATTCAAAAGGAGGAATGTCATGGCACGCGTCGTAGTCATCGGCGGAGGATACGGAGGCGTCACCGTCGCCAAGGGGCTCGACCCCCTCGCGGAGGTCATCCTCATCGAGCAGAAGGACCAGTTCGTCCATCACGCGGCCGCCCTTCGCGCCGCCGTTGACACCGTGTGGGAACACGCCATCTTCATGCCCTACACGAACCTCCTGAGCCGCGGCCAGGTCGTGCGTGGAACCGTCTCCGCCGTCGACGGCACCACCGTCCACGTCTTCGGGCACGACCCCATCGAAGCCGACTACATCGTCTTTGCCACCGGCTCGACCTACCCCTTCCCGGCCAAGTACTCCTCCTACCGCTCTTCCGTGGCCAAGGCCCGACTGGAACAGCTCCACGAGAACCTCTCGCGCGCCCGTTCCGTCATGATCGTCGGCGGCGGAACCGTCGGCATCGAGCTGACAGGCGAGCTCGCCAACGCGTTCCCCGGACTGGACATCACGATCGTCGAGGCTTCTGACCGGATCCTGGGCACCCCCGGATACACCGACGCGCTGCGCGACGAGATCAGTGAACAGCTGGCCACCCTCGGCGTTCGCGTCGTCACCGGCTCCGAGCTGGCCTACCTGCCGCCGCAGAACGTCGGAGACCTGGCCCACTTCATGGTTGAGACCAAGAACGGCGACGTCATTGAGGCCGACCTGTGGTTCCAGTGCTACGGCGCGCGCGCCAACACTGGGTTCCTGATCGGCAGCGAGTACGAGTCCGTCATGCACCCCGACGGCACGCTCCGCGTCGAGCCGACCATGCAGGTGGCGGGCCATTCCACCGTCTACGCCGTCGGCGACCTGACCGACGTGCGCGAGTCCAAGCGCGCCGACGCCGCCCGCCAGCAGGCCCGCGTCGTCATCGCGAACATCACCGCGCAGATTGAGGGGGAGGCTCCCGACGCCCACTACGTTCCCACCAAGGAATGGGTCATTCTGCCGCTGGGTCCGAACATGGGCGCCTCGCAGCTGCTGGATTCCGATGGGCAGACGCGCATCCTGGGCGCTGAGCAGACGGCAGAGATCAAGGGAACGGACCTCATGGTGTCCGTTATCCGTTCGCAGCTCAACCTGCCCTGAAAAAGTGCGCGTTCTCACGGTAGACTAAGTGCCATGACCCGAGATGCCCGCCGCGCGCTGACGCGCCTGCTCAACGCATTCGAGAACCACTTCGACATCGCACGCGATGGAGACGAGGCCGACGACGCCGCGCTCGAAGCCGCCGAGCTGGCGCTGCGCGACGCCTTCTTCACCTACGACGACATTCTCTTCACCCAGCTGGGCGTCGAGCTCCCCTTCGATATCCTCGACGATAGCGACGACGAGGACGACTACGACGATGAGGAAGAGGACGATGAGGAAGAGGACGAAGACGACGGGGACGACGACTTCATTGAAGTCGACGACTGATCTGCGCCTCTCAGTCCATTCGTGACGTGAAGCGTCCGAACCTGATGGTTCGGACGCTTCACGGGTTTCGGCGCTCAACTACTCTACTGGGCGACCTCAGCCAGGACCTGGCGGATCGGATCGGGCAGCGGCTCCGTGTACTCCAAGAGTGTGTCAAGCTGGCGCACGGTGCGTGGGCCAACGAGGGCGGAGCTGACACCCGGGTAGTCGCGCACCCACGCCAGCGCCACGTCCGCAGTCGAGCGGTCCAAGCCGGAGGCTGCACGATGCGCCGCCTCGATGACCCCACGGGCAAAGCCCGACAGGTACGGCTCCACCATGTGGCGCAGATGCGGGGACGCGGCGCGCGAGTCGGCGGGGGTTGAATGACGGTACTTCCCCGTCAACGCACCCCCCGCCAGCGCGGAAGCCGCCACCACACCTACCCCGCGGCTGGCGAGCTCGGCCACCGTGCCCGCGTGCGAGGCGTCCGCCAGCGAGAAAGGAAGCTCGACGAGCGTGATCGGAGCACTGGCACCCACGGCGCCGCGTGTCACGGCCTCGGCGAGCTGCCAGTGCGTCGAACGCGACAAGCCCACGTAGCGCGCACGCCCGCTGCGGTAGGCGAGGGTCGCCGCCTCCAGCGTTTCCTCCAGGGGAACCTCAGGGCGCGGTTCAACCAGCCAGACGTCGACGTAATCCGTGTCCAGTCGCGCCAGCGCATCGTCCAGGCTCCGCAGCAAGTCTCCACGACCCGCCGCGCCCACCCAGGCACCCTCCGAAGCACGACGCATCCCGCCGCGCCACGCAAGAACCACGCGGTGCCTGCCCACCGACGCCACGGCCTCGGACACGACATCTACAGCCATCCCGTCGCCGTGAGAGGGGGAGCACTCGAGGAGGGAACCACCCGCGTCGACGAAATGCGTGAGCATCTCGAGAGCCTCGGGCGCGTCAGTGTCGCGCCCCCACGTGAGGGTCCCCAAGCCGATTGGGGACAGGAAAAGGCCGCTGCGTCCGCATTGCTCCGAGTTCATGAACACTAGCCTAGCCGAGTCCGAGCCAACCACCGTGCATGCTCCTTCGGCATCGGGGGAGTGGTGCCCCCAAAGACCGGGCACAGGGAACGCACGCCGCACCAGTTGCACAGCGGGTTCTTGCGCGCAGCGAAAGAATCGTTCTCAATATCGGACTCGATGCGCGCCCACAGCTGGTCGATATGTCGCTCGAAGGCACGAATATCGTCGGCCACCGGATCGAACGTGATCACCTGCCCGGCGCGCAGATACACCAGCTGCATGCGCGCCGGCAGCCTCCTCGTTCGCGCCAGGAGCAGCGCGTAGAAACGCATCTGGTACAGGGCCTCGTCCACATAGCGCGGACCGGGGGCCTTGCCCGTCTTATAGTCGACGACGCGCAGGCGCCCGTCCGGGGCCGCATCGATGCGGTCGATGAAGCCGAGCAGGCGCACGCCGCCCGCAGTCGTCGTCGTCACGCGCTCCTCGCGCGCGGCTGGCGCGATCCAGCGCGGCTGCTCGATGGCGAAGTAACCGTCGATCACCCCGCGCGCCTCCTCGAGCCAGGCGTCGCGATCCGCCTCGTCGGCAAACAGCCGAGCGATAGCAGGCGCCTTGTCAACCGCCGCCTCGTAGGCGGGGCCCACCTGCGCGCGAGCGGCCTCGGGCGTGCGCTGCTCGGGCGGGAGCGCGAACAGATCCTCAAGGACCGCGTGGACGATGGTGCCCAGCGCCTTCGCCCGGGTCTCAGGCTCGCGGTACCCGTCCAGGACATGGAGCCGATACTGCAGGGGGCAGCGCTCGTATTCCTTCGCGCGCGAGGCCGACAGGGCGGGGTCCCACGTGCGCGGGCCGGGGGAGGGGGCAATGAGGTCTGTCATGAATACCACGCTAACCCCCGCCGCCCCCATCTGCGTCCTGGCAGGGGCCAGACAGGCCCGAAGCGCTATTCTTTACGTAATGACTATTCAACGTAATAATTCCGAAACAGCCACTGATTATGGCCAACCCACCCGCCGAGGCCCCCTCGCCGAGGGTGACCGCGTCCAGGTCCGCGACCCGAAGGGGCGCTTCCACCAGGTCATCCTGGTCCGTGGCGGACGCTTCCAGTCCAACCGCGGCGGATTCAACCACAACGACGTCATCGGCCGCACCGACGGCCAGGTCATCATCACCGACGAGGGCCGTCAGTTCCAGATTCTGCGCCCCCTCCAGGTCGACTACGTCATGTCGATGCCTCGCGGAGCAGCCGTCGTCTACCCCAAGGATGCCGGCGTCATCACCCACATGGGCGACATTTTCCCGGGCGCCACGGTCGTCGAGGCCGGGGCCGGGTCGGGTGCCCTGTCAATGGCGCTCCTGGACGCCGTCGGCCCGCAGGGGCGCCTGATCTCCGTGGAGCGTCGCCAAGACTTTGCCGACATCGCCGCGGCGAACGTGGACCTGTGGTTCGGACGCCGTCACCCCGCGTGGGATCTGCGCGTCGGCGACGTCGACGCGGTGCTGTGGTCCGCCGAGCAGGGCAGCGTGGACCGCGTGGTCCTCGATATGCTTGCTCCCTGGGAGAACATTGAGGCGATCACGCACGCGCTCATTCCCGGCGGCGTGCTGGTCTGCTACGTGGCGACGGTGACCCAGATGTCGCGCCTCGTCGAGGACCTGCGCTCCTCGCAGCGCTTCACCGATCCCATCGCGTGGGAGGACATGCGCCGCGAGTGGCATCTTGACGGCCTGGCCGTGCGCCCCGAGCACCGCATGGTCGCGCACACCGGATTCCTCGTCGTCACCCGACTGCTTGCCCCCGGCGTCACGCCGCAGGAGCGTTCGACCCGCCCCGCTAAGGCAGCGGAGGGCCAAGGCGGCGCCTGGGACGACGAGGCGGACTGGTCCCTGGAGAAAGTCGGCCAGCGCGTGAACTCTGAGAAGAAGGTCCGTAAGGTGCGCCGCGACGTCGTCGCACAGGCCGACACGTGGGCCAGCGAGGGACGCGAGGCACAGACCGATGAATGACGCCGACCAGCGCCTCTCGCTCGAACGGCGCATCGTCTCGCTGGAGGAGAAGAACGGGCGCCTCACGAGCGCTCTGACGGCCGCCCGCACGGAGCTGATCCGCCTTCAGGGCGAGTTGGCTGACGTGTCACGCCCGCCGCAGACGCTCGCGACCTTCGTGCGTGCCTTCCCGGCGGCGCGCCAGATCGAGGTCGTGACGGGCGGCAAGCGCATGCGCGTGGCGGTCTCGCCCAAGCTTGACGTCACCGACCTGTCCTACGGGCAGTGGGTACGCCTGGACGACACGATGATCGCGGTCGCCGCGGACGACTTCGCGCGCAGCGGGCAGGTCGTCTCCGTCCTGGAGCTCGTGGGCCCCGACCGTGTGCTCGTCGCCGCCGAGGGCGGCGCAGAGACTCTCTTGGAGCTCGCCGGGCCGCTGCGTCACGGCAACCTGCGCCCCGGGGATTCCCTCGTCGTGGACGCACGCTCGGGTATCGCGCTCGAGCGCATCGTGCGCGAGGACGTTGAGCAGCTCCTCACCCCCGAGGTGCCCGACGTGACCTACGGGGACATCGGAGGCCTCGACGCGCAGATCGCTCAGGTGCGCGACTCCATCGAGATGCCGTTTAATCACCCCGAGCTTTACCGTCAGTTCGGCCTGCGCCCGCCCAAGGGCATCCTGTTGTACGGACCGCCTGGGTCGGGCAAGACCCTCATCGCCAAGGCGGTCGCGAACTCCCTGTCCCGGCGCGGCGGGGCCTCGACGTTCTTCCTGTCGATCAAGGGCCCGGAGCTCCTCAACAAGTTCGTGGGCGAGACCGAGCGACAGATTCGCGCGATCTTTGCCCGCGCGCGCACGCTCGCGGCCGGAGACACCCCCGTCGTCATCTTCTTCGACGAGATGGAGGCGCTGTTCCGCACGCGCGGCACGGGTGTTTCCTCCGACGTGGAGACGATGATCGTCCCGCAGCTGTTGGCCGAGATGGACGGCGTCGAGTCCCTCGACAACGTCGTCATCATCGGCGCCTCCAACCGCGCTGACATGATCGACCCCGCCGTCCTGCGCCCCGGGCGCCTGGACGTGCGCATCCGGGTGGATCGCCCCGACCGCGCGGGCGCCCTCGACATCTTCTCCAAGTACCTGACCCCTCGGGTTCCGATCCACGCCTCCGAAGTCGCCCGCTTTGGCGGCCTCGACGAGGCCGTGGCGGGGATGATCAAACGCGCCGTGGACGCGCTGTACACCCGCGATGAGACGACCGCTTTGTTCCTCGCGACGCTCGTGAGCGGCGAACACAAGCGCATCTACCTGGCCGACCTCGTCTCCGGCGCACTCATCGCGGGGATCGTGGAGCGCGCGAAGAAGTACGCGATCAAGGACGCCCTGAGTGGCGAGGCCGCGGGGCTCACGATGGGTCACCTGCTGCGCGGCGTGCACGAGGAAATGAACGAGTCGCTGGAGCTGGCAGCGACGTCCTCACCGGAGGACTGGGCTCGCACGAGCGGGCTCGCGCCCGAGATCGTGAGCGTCAAGCCGATTGGAGTGGTGAAATGAGCAGCGAACGCATCATCGGAACCGAAACCGAGTACGGCGTGTACCGCCCGGGTGACGCCTGGGCGAACCCGATCGCCCTGTCCACCCGCGTCGTCTCCGCCTACGGGGAGATCTCGCGCGCCGGGACTGCGGCCGAGGGGGCGGGTGTCGTGCGCTGGGACTACACGGGCGAGGATCCGCTCAATGACCTGCGCGGCATGCGCATGTCGCGCGCGGCCGTCGACCCGTCGCTCCTCACGGACGATCCGTACCACCTCGCGCCGTCGGGCGGCTCCGAGCGCGTCGCACGCCCCACGGCCGAGGAGCTTGCCTTGCCGGCAGCGACGACCGCTGTGCTCACCAACGGCGCGCGCCTGTACGTCGACCACGCCCACCCCGAATACTCCGCGCCCGAAACCCTGGGTGCGCGCGACGCCCTCCTGTGGGATCGAGCGGGCGAGGTGATCGCCAGGCGCGTCATGGAGCGCCTGGAGGCATTGGGCGAAGAGCCCATCGTTCTCGTCAAAAACAACACCGACGGCAAGGGCGCGGCCTACGGCACCCACGAGAACTACCAGATGCCACGTATCACCGACCTGGACACGATTGTGCGCGGCCTGACCCCCTTCATGGTCACCCGCCCCGTCATCTGTGGCGCGGGCCGCGTCGGACGCGGGCAAAAGAGCGAGGTCCCCGGCTTCCAGATGTCTCAGCGCGCGGACTTCGTCGAAAACGAGGTCGGACTCGAGACGACCTTCAACCGCCCGATCATCAACACGCGCGACGAGCCCCACGCCAACCCCGCACAGTTCCGCCGCCTGCACGTGATCGGCGGAGACGGCAACATGTTCGACGTGTCCGCCTTCCTGCGTTTCGGCACAACCTCCCTGGTGCTGTGGGCCATCGAGCAGGGCACCGACCTGCGCTGGGACTCCATCGTCATGGACGATCCCGTGCAGGAGACGTGGAATGTCTCCCACCACCCGGACCTCGACTATAAGATCGGCACGGCCGGCGGCTCCTACACGGCCGCCGAACTCCAGCAGGTCTACCTCGACCTCGTCCTGGACGCCTTCAAGGAGACCGGAACCACGCCGACGGCGGCGGACCAGGAGATTCTCACCCTGTGGCAGTCCGTCCTCGACCGCATGCGCACCGACCTCTTCTCGGTGGCAGCCCAGGTCGAGTGGGTCGGCAAGTACCAGCTGGTCAAGCGCCAGAAGGAACGGGCGGGACTGGACTGGAACGACCCGCGCCTGGCCGCCATCGACTTGCAGTGGGCGGACCTGCGACCCAGCCACGGCCTCGTGTTCCGCCTCGCCCAGGCCGGCATGGTGCACCGCCTCGTGTCCGACGAGGAGGTCGAGCGCGCCGCCGACGAGGCACCGACCAACACGCGCGCCCACGTGCGCGGATGGGCCGTGCGCAACCGCCCGGACCTGGTCAAGGCCTCGTGGTCGTCGCTCGTTTTCGACCCGGGCCAGGGCGACCTGGTGCGATTCCCGCTCGCTGACGCCCTCGACACGTCCACCCGCTGATACGACGACAGAAAGAAGAACACACCATGTCGAACCAGATTTTTGCCGGCACCCCCACGCCCGACGACGACGCCACCGAGGCGGCGGGTCAGGTCCAGGCCCGTACCTCCTCGATTGACTCCCTCCTCGACGAGATCGACTCCGTCCTCGAAACGAACGCCGAGGCCTTCGTGCAGGGCTTCGTCCAGAAGGGCGGCCAGTGACGTGAGGCGGAGAGTTTTCGGCATCGAAACGGAGTACGGGCTGACGGCCGCGTCCCCGTCCGGAGCAGCGCCGATGGACGCTGAGCACGCCGCTCGCCAGCTGTTCGAACCCCTCCTGCACCAGGGCCGTTCCTCCAACCTTTTCCTGCGTAACGGCGGTCGACTCTACCTGGACGTGGGCGCCCACCCCGAGTACGCCACCGCCGAATGCGACCGGCTCGAGGATCTCCTCGAGCAGGACCGCGCGGGTTCCGTCATGCTCGCCGACCTGGCCGTCCAGGCCGACGAGGCGTTGGCGGAGCTGGGCACCGACCTGTCGCTGCACCTCTTCCGCAACAACCTGGACTCGCAGGGCAACTCGTATGGCTGCCACGAGAACTACCTGCTGCACCGCAGGCGCGACTTCCGCCAGGTCGCCGACGCGCTCGTCGCCTTCTTCGTGACCCGCCAGATCCTGGTAGGTAACGGGTGGATCAACAAGGGAGCCGCGACGCCGCGCCTGCAGTTCTCCCAGCGCGCCGACCAGATGTGGGACGCCGTGTCCTCGGCCACTACCCGCTCGCGCCCCATCATCAACACGCGCGACGAGGCCTTGGCCGACTCGGGCGCGTACCGGCGCATGCACGTCATCGTCGGCGATACGAACGTCGCGGAGCCGACGACGGCGCTGAAGGTCGGCATGACCGAGCTTCTCATCCACGCCATCGAGGACGGGCTCCAGATCGAAGACCTCTCTCTCGCCGATCCGATGCGAGCCATTCGAGAAATCAACGCCGACTTGACCGGCTCCACCCCGATCGAGCTGGCCTCGGGCCGCACGACGAGCGCCGTGGCCCTCCAGCGTGAAATCCGCGAACGTGTCCTCGCGCGGATCGGCGTCGCCGAGCTCGACCCGATGCGCGCCTACGTCGTCGACCTGTGGGGTCGAGGCCTCGACGCGATCGCGAGCGGCGACTGGAGCGGGGTCGACACCGAACTCGACGTCGCCATCAAGCGCTCGCTGCTGGAGTCCTACTGCGCGCGCACCGGCGCTGCCCTGAGCGACCCGCGAGTGGCCCGCCTCGAGCTGTCCTATTCGGACATCACGGCGCAGGGCCTGCGCGAGCGCATGGAGCGCGCCGGCCTCATGCGACGCCTCACGACGCCGGAGGGGGTGGCCCGCGCCACCACCGTGGCG
>NZ_ALIY01000123.1:0-27546 GCF_000283035.1 Actinomyces sp. ICM58 | reverse complement strand
CCCGCCGATTCCGGCGGGCGCGCACTTGTCGTTTTCTCGGTAAATGGGAGTTTGGCCCTAGTGGCGGAGGCGCAGGTCACGTAGAATAGGACACGCTAGGCACACTGGGCCTCGCGGCCCGCTCCGTCAATGAAAGATGGCAGAATCATGAGCACAGTCCGTATCGGTGTCCTGACCTCGGGCGGCGACGCCCAGGGCATGAACGCGGCCGTCCGCGCAGTGGTGCGCACGGCGTTGGCGAAGGGTGCGCAGCCCTATGCGATCCTGGAAGGCTGGCAGGGGGCGTGCGACGGGGGCGATTCCATCAAGAAGATGGACTGGTCGGACGTGTCTTCGATTCTCGCCGAGGGTGGCACCGTCATCGGCACCGCTCGCAGCGCCGAATTCCGCACCTACGAGGGCCGTCATCGCGCTGCCGCGAACCTGCTGGAGCACGGCATCGATCACCTGGTCGTGATCGGCGGCGATGGCTCCCTGTCGGGCACGAATGAGTTCCGCGGCGAATGGTCCCAGCACCTGGCCGAATTGGTTGCTGAGGGCGCCATCACGCAGGAGTTCGCGGACGCTCATCCTGCCCTCATCATCGTCGGCCTGGTCGGTTCGATCGACAACGACATGGTCGGCACCGACATGACGATCGGCGCGGACACCGCCCTGCACCGCATCCTGGACGCGATCGACCAGCTGACCAGCACCGCTGCCTCGCACCAGCGGACATTCGTCGTCGAGGTCATGGGACGCCACTGCGGCTACCTGCCCCTCATGGCGGCCGTCGCGGGCGGCGCCGACTACGTCTTCACCCCCGAAGATCCGGTGGGGCAGGGCTGGCAGGACGATCTGGCCGAGCACCTGCGCCTGGGTCGCGAGGCTGGGCGCCGCGAGTCGATTGTCCTGGTCGCGGAGGGTGCTCATGACCGTGATGGCAACGAGCTGTCGACCCAGCTGATCGCGGATACGATCCAGGAGCGCACGGGCGAGGACGCGCGCGTCACCATCCTCGGCCACGTGCAGCGCGGCGGCACTCCCTCGGCCTACGACCGCTGGATGTCGACTCTGCTGGGCTACGCGGCGGTCCAGGAGATCCTGGCGTCCACGGGCGAGGACGAACCTGTGATCCTGGGCGTTCGTCGCAACCGCATCACTCGTGTCCCCCTCATGAAGGCCGTCCACGATACGCGCGCGGTCAAGGACTATATTGCGGCCGGCGACTACGTGACTGCTCAGGCGGCGCGCGGCTCGTCCTTCTCCTCGATGGTGAGCATCTATCACCTGCTGTCCACGCCCCCGCAGCTGATTCCCGAGCCCACGGGCGACATCAAGCGCGTCGCGATCCTGCACGCGGGCGGCCTGGCCCCCGGCATGAACACGGCGGCCCGCGTCGCCGTGCGACTGGGCATCGCGCGCGGCTGGACGATGCTGGGCGTCGAGGGCTCGTGGAGTGGCCTGGCCGATGATCGGGTGCGCGAGCTGAGCTGGTCGGACGTTGAAGGCTGGGCCTTCAAGGGTGGCGCCGAGCTGGGGACCAAGCGCGACGTGCCGCCGGTCGAGCAGTTCTACGCGCTGGGGCGCGCGATCGAGCGTAACGAGATCGACGCGCTTCTCGTCATCGGCGGCATGAACGCCTACCTGGGTGTGCACGCGATCCAGGCGGAGACGGACCGCTACCCGGCGTTCCGCATCCCGATGCTGCTCATCCCCGCTTCCATCGATAACAACCTGCCCGGCTGCGAGCTCGCGATTGGCACGGACACGGCGATCAACAACGCGACGTGGGCGATCGACCGCATCAAGGAGAGCGCGGCCGCCTCCAAGCGTTGCTTCATCGCGGAGACGATGGGGCGCCGATGCGGCTACCTGACGTTCATGAGCGCCCTGTCCAGCGGCGCCGAGTACATGTACATCAACGAGGAGTCCCCCTCCCTCCAGCAGATCGCCGCGGACGCAGAGCGCATGGTTTGCTCCTTCAAGTCGGGCCGCCGCCTCTTCTTGACGCTCGTCAACGAGTCGGCGTCGCAGTATTACGACCGGGATTTCCTGGCCGACGTGTTCAACGCCGAGTCCGAGGGCATCTACGACGTGCGGCATCAGGCACTCGGCCACATGCAGCAGGGCGGCGCGCCCTCGCCGTATGACCGCCTGCTCGCCACGCGCCTCGTGGCACGAGCCTTCGAGCAGCTCGTCGGCCAGTTCGAGCGTGGCGACCGCGGCGCCTACTACATCGGCCAGGTCGGTAACGCCGTCGAGGCGCGTCCTGTCAAGCGGATGTTTGACGATCTGGACATCGAGAATCGCCGCCCCTTCGCCCAGTGGTGGCTCGACCTCGTCCCCGTCCAGCGCATCGTTTCCCTGCAGAACCCGGGCATCGAGGCGTCCCCTATTCCCATCGACGATCCCGTCGAGTAAGGCCAGACCGACTGCGCCGATGACGAGGCCGTGGTTCCGTGAGCGCTCGCGGGCCACGGCCTCGTCCATGACCAGGGTCAACGAGGGTGACCGAGCGCGCATTCGCAGCTAAACTGGATGGGTACCTACCTCTACTGTCAGGAGCACCCATGAGTGATATCCCCGTGATCGACCCGACGATGACCCCCGCGTGGGACAAGCTCGACCAGCTGGCCGACACCTTTGAGCCCGATCTTCGCGCGATGTTTGCGGACGATCCCGAGCGCACCAAGAAGTTCACCTTCCAGGCAGGCGACCTGCACGTTGACCTGTCGAAGAACCTCGTGTGCCCCACGCTGGTGGGTCACCTCCTTGCCCTGGCCGAGCAGACGGGCGTGGTTGACCTGCGCGATCGCATGTTCGCCGGCGAGCATATCAACGTCACCGAGGATCGCGCCGTCCTGCATACCGCGCTGCGCCGCCCCGCGACCGACTCGCTGACGGTCGACGGCCAGGACGCGATCGCCGACGTCCACGAGGTGCTGGAGAAGGTCTACGCCTTCGCCCGCCGCGTCCGCTCTGGCGAGTGGGTGGGTATCACCGGCAAGCCCGTCAAGACGGTCGTCAACGTCGGCATCGGCGGCTCTGACCTGGGCCCCGTCATGGCGTATGAGGCCCTCAAGCCTTACGTGCAGGAGGGCCTGGAGTGCCGCTTCATCTCCAACATCGACCCCACCGACGCGGGCGAGACCACGAAGGATCTGGACCCCGAGACGACCCTCGTGATCGTCGCCTCCAAGACCTTCACGACGCTGGAGACCATCACGAATGCGAAGGTCGTGCGCGCCTGGCTGCTGGACGCCCTGCGTGAGCGCGGCATCGTCACCGACGAGGCCTCCGAGAAGGAAGCGATCGCCAAGCACTTCGTCGCCGTGTCCACCGCCCTGGACAAGGTCGCCGAGTTCGGCATCGACCCGGACAACGCCTTCGGCTTCTGGAGCTGGGTGGGCGGCCGCTACTCGGTGGACTCCGCGGTGGGCACCTCCCTGGCCGTCGCGATTGGCCCGGAGGGCTTCGCGGACTTCCTCTCCGGCTTTAACGCGATGGACCGTCACTTTGTTGAGGCCGCTTCCGAGAAGAACGTGCCCCTGCTGATGGGTCTGCTCAACGTGTGGTACTCGAACTTCCTGGGCGCCGACACGCACGCGGTTCTGCCCTACTCCCAGTACCTGCACCGCTTCCCGGCGTACCTGCAGCAGCTGACCATGGAGTCCAACGGCAAGTCCGTGCGCCGCGACGGCAGCCCCGTTACCTACGAGACCGGCGAGGTCTTCTGGGGTGAGCCCGGCACCAACGGCCAGCACGCCTTCTACCAGCTGATTCACCAGGGCACCCGCATGGTTCCCGCCGACTTCATCGCGTTTGCGAACCCGACGTGGGCGCTGGGCGATGGCGACGCCGACATGCACGAGCTGTTCCTGTCGAACTTCTTCGCCCAGACCAAGGCCCTGGCCTTCGGTAAGACCAGCGAGGAGGTGCGCGCCGAGGGCACGCCCGAGGCCATCGTCTCCGCCCGCGTGTTCACCGGCAACCGTCCCACGACGTCGATCATGGCCCCGGCCTTGACTCCTTCGGTCCTGGGCCAGCTGATCGCCCTGTACGAGCACATCACCTTCGTCGAGGGTGCCGTGTGGGGCATCGATTCCTTCGATCAGTGGGGCGTCGAGCTGGGCAAGGTGCTGGCTAAGCAGATTCTTCCCGCGATCGAGGGCTCGTCCGAGGCCCTGGATGCGCAGGATCAGTCCACCCGCGCTCTCATCGAGTACTACCGCGCGAATCGCACGAAGTAGTCTCTGGCTCTTGTAGCCGCACGTGGGGGAGGCGGTGGGAGCGTGACGCTCCCGCCGCCTCGCTGTATGTGGGGACGAGGCGTCGCTTAGTGCTCCATGTGCTCGTGGCTCGCGTGTTCGGGGCATTCGAGCTGGAACGTGGAGTGCGCGATGGGGAAGTGGTGGCACGCGCATTCGCCCAGCTCGTGGATGATGCGGTCGCGCGAAGGCCCGTCGGCCTCGTGCGTGACGGTCACGTGCGCGGTGACGGTCACGAGGTGCGAGGACACGGCGGCCACGTGCAGGTCGTGCACGCCCAGCACGCCGTCGACGCCCAGCATGTGCGCGCGCAGCTTGGCCACGTCCACGCTGGCGGGTGCCTGCTCCATGAGGATCGCAACGGAGCGGCGCAGGAGCGTGAGCGCTCGCGGTGCCATGAGGACGGCGATCAGGAGTGAGGCGACCGCGTCGGCGCGCGCCCAGCCGAAGGCCCACTCGGCGCCGGCCGCGACGATGACCGCGAGGGACCCGAGCGCGTCGTTCGCGACCTCCAGGAACGCAGCTTTCATGTTGAGGTTCGCCTCGCGCCCGCCCGCGAGGATCGCCAACGACACAACGTTCGCGACCAGGCCGATGACGCCGACGAGGAGCATGGGGCCGGCCTCGACCTCGGGCGGGGATGCCAGGCGCCACGCGCCTTCCCACGTGACCATGACGCAGATGACGAGGAGCATACCGGCCTGCAGGGCGGCAGCCAAGACCTCGGAGCGCGCCCACCCCCACGTGTGCTTCTCGTCGCGCGGGCGGCGCATGAGGTGCGTGGCGATCAGCGCGATAACGAGGCCGGAGGCGTCCACGACCATGTGCCCCGCGTCCGCCGCCAGCGACAGGGAGCCCGACCAGAAAGCACCGACCAGCTCGGCGACAACGACGGCACCCGTGACCGCGAGCGCCCACCCCAGGCGCGCCGCAGACGCCGACGAATGGGAGTGATCGTGCGAGTGCGCGCCGTGCCCGGTGCCCGGAGAGTGCGCGTGATTGTGGGAGTGGGCCACGGCCTCGTCGACGTGGGACGAGGCGGGGGCGGGCTTCTCTGACCCGGTGCCGTCGGGCGGGGGCGAAGGGATAGTGCGCGACATGCCCCCACTCTACGACCCTGTGCGCTGAAAGACAGACCCCGCACCAGCCTCGTATGTTGTAGATCACGCGGGTGGGGTGCCCTGTTGGGACTGGGTGCCCGGGTCTGAGTGTGACGGACGACGTATCCTAGGAGACAGAGCGCGGGGAACCCCGCGACTGCAAGGGCACAAGCCCACAGGACTGTAAAGGAGCGCCACTCATGGCAGAACCTCGTATCGTCACCGTCACTGGCGCAGCCGGCAATATCGGCTACGCCCTCCTGTTCCGCATTGCTTCCGGCCAGCTGTTCGGCCCGGACGTGCCCGTCAAGCTGAACCTGCTCGAGATCCCGCAGGCCGTCAAGGCCGCCGAGGGCACCGCGATGGAGCTCGACGACTGCGCGTTCCCGACCCTGGCCGGCGTTGAGATTTTCGACGACGTCAACCGTGCATTCCAGGGCACCAACGTCGCGTACCTGGTGGGTGCCATGCCGCGCCGCAAGGGCATGGAGCGCGCCGACCTGCTCGAGGCCAACGCGGGCATCTTCGGCCCCCAGGGCAAGGCCATCAATGACGGCGCCGCCGACGACGTGCGCGTTCTCGTCGTGGGCAACCCCGCGAACACCAACGCCACCATCGCCCAGAACGCTGCGCCGGATGTCCCGGCCTCGCGCTTCACTGCGATGATGCGCCTCGACCACAACCGTGCGATCGCGCAGCTCGCCCACAAGACCGGCGCCGCGAACGCCGACATCAAGGACGTCGTCGTGTGGGGTAACCACTCGGCCGACCAGTACCCGGACGTCTCCTTCGCGAAGGTTGCCGGCAAGCCTGCGACCGAGCTGGTGGACGAAGAGTGGCTGTCCAGCTACTACCGTCCCACCGTCGCCAAGCGTGGCGCGGCCATCATCGAGGCGCGCGGCGCCTCCTCGGCCGCTTCCGCTGCGAACGCCGCGATCGACCACATGTACTCCTGGATCCACGGCACCCCCGAGGGCGAGTGGGTCACCGCCGGTGTTATGTCCGACGGCACGCACTACGGCGTCCCCGCCGGCCTGAACTTCGGCTTCCCCGTCACCTCCGATGGTGGCGAGTGGCAGGTCGTCGACGGCCTCGAGATCTCCGACGCGACCCGCGCCGGAATCGACCACAACATCAAGGCCCTCCAGGAAGAGTACGACGCCGTCAAGGCGCTCGGCTTCATCAAGTGAGGCTACCGCCCTCGCGGCGGTTGGTGGGAAGGGTGCGCGCCCGGCTGTTTGGCCGGGCGCGCACCCGCTTGTATGCCGGGTTGTGGTGTGATGGCGGGGTTGTATGAGCGATTGTGGTCTGATGTCCACCGCGCTTTGGTGAGCGGCCCAGGGCCTAGTCAAGGTATTCGAACTGCAAGAGGTGCGCGTCTTCGAAAGAGCTTGTTGCTGATCGGGTCGTGCACCCCATCAGTGACGATGCGCCTCATCAGTGACGATGCACCCGCTCTGATCGGATGCAATGTTCCTTAACGGGTGTGGCGCCGGAAAAGTCGCATGCAATTCCCCCACCTGTATTTCAGATTTTGAAACCGAAACGTTGAAATCATGCGGTTTCTGAGGCATTATCGATCTGTGTCTGCAGGGAATTGCATGCGAGATTGTTGGGTAAGTGCGTAAGGGTGAGAGCCTAGCGTGTCGTGGGGCTAGCCGAGGCGCCGCCGTCTAGTGGTTCCTTGAGCCAGTCGTAGGCGACGCGCCGCGTGCCGTTGGCTACCGTGATTGTGCCGCACTCGATGAATCCGAAGGACCTAAGCGCGCGCCGCATCGGCGCGTTGTCCTCGTGGGTGTCGCAGCGCAGGTAGTCAGCGTGCGCAGTTGCGAAGCTGAAAATCGCCCGAGCAACGCCGTGCCCGCGCACCGCGGCCATGCGGTGAATCACGTGGTAGTCGGCGTCGGAATGCCACGCGCCATCGATCTCGGCGTAGGTCTCGTCTGGCCCGGGACCGAAAGAGAAGACGGCGAGTGGCCCCTCGTCGTCGGACACAAGGAAGCAGTGCCCGCGCGCGATGTCTTCCTCAGCGTCAATGCGACCCGGGTATCCGTTGGGCCACTGAGTCGCATTCCCGTTCGCCTGCATGAACGCGCGGGCATGCTCATACGCGCCCTCGATGAACTTAAGGTCTTCGCGCGAGGCAATTCGAATTCGCATAGAGCAATAGTATAGATATCTGAATGCAGACGGGATGTAATTTTAGTGGCGGCGCGAAATTAGGCATCGAGAAATTCCCATGCGTCTGGTCTTGACGTGTTAGTATTCGCCCCCAGTTCGCCATTCAATTTTGTGGTCGTCGAGCGTGTCTTGCTCCGTGAGTTTGAATAAAAAGGGTTGATCATTCAAATTGTCAATCTCGTAGTAAATTGGATAGGTTTCGTTAGAATTGTTCGATGTTTGATATTCGTTGTCGTAGAAATGCATGAAGTCGTCGACTGGTCGCTTATGCCTGATATTAATTTCGACGGGGTTCTGGTATCCGGCCTGTATGATTGTGTTGTCTAGAATGTTGAAGCGTGGCAATTCGGGTGTGCAATACGTGCTTGGTATTGGATGAGGTCGAATCTCTTCGTCGATAATCTTCAGGCGTCCGCGTATAGCATTTCTCCGCGCGTCCGCATTGGATTGTGCATGGTGAAAATTTAATATCAACGCTCCCATGGTGCATGACTTGAGGTGGATGAATAGGGAGTGCAGTCGTTGATTATCTTCGGCTGAGCGGTATGCGGCGTCGTAGTCTTGGATAGTAACGTCTGCAAACATGCATGGGTTGTTGCAGGCGCACTTCTTGTTCCTAATGCATGTGCAGGTATTATCGTTGGCGTGTGATTCGCCGCTGCAATTTGCGAGGCATGTGCATTCGTATTTATAAAACGAGCATTCGTAAAACGATATGGATGAGCTGGTTTTGTGAGGTGTGAAGGAAATAGTGAGGGCGTGTTTCTTTGTGAAGAAGTTTGTCTTAATAAAACGTCCGCGCTTGATGTTGTGTGGTAGTAAGTCTGATGTAATGTCAGAATTGAGAACTTCGAGCTTCTCATTAAAACGTGTGCTGTCCCAATGGATTGAGCTGATTGATGAATCAGTGATTATCAGTGACTCCCAGAATACTGTCTCTCGAAAGTCTAGTGTTGCCTGAGTGATGGTGTTTGAAATTGTTAGCGGTGTGATGATAGATGCATTGTTGATTGAGATTGTTTCTTGGGTCCAGTCAGCTACAGTTGTCTGATGTTGGCCAGGATGTATGCGCAATAGAATTGCTGTGATGATTTCATGCTGGAGTTCGGCGTGGTCGGCTTTTGTTCCCTCGCCTGATATGTTGAGGCCTTCGTGGCGGACTTGGAGGCAGAGAGTGTCAATAATGTGGCGCTGTAGCTGCTGCTTCGTGGTATCCGTTAAAAGATTGCTCTTTTCTGCTGCGTCTGCAAGCTCTGCTAGTAGTTCAATTGCGCTGAGGCGCAGAGCTGGATTCTTTGAGGTGAGTAGTTGGAAAATGTGCTCACGGCGCTTCCAGTATTCGTCTCGCTCTTTCTGCTCGAGGCGTACATGTTCACGTTCCTGGCGGTCTGCCTCGAGTTCGCGCTGTGCCCGTGCTTGTTCGTTTTCCCTGGTCGCGTTGTCGTGGCTTCTCTGCTGCCAGGCCGAGAACGCGAAGCCTCCGCCCGCGATTGTTGCGCACAGAGCCATTGCGTCCTTGGATGGCCAGTGGTAGTTGAACGGCCATGATGGAGGCCAATATGGGTTGATTGTCCACCAAGAAACGGGCCGGGGTGGCATGCGCCAGATCGATGCCAGAAACCAGCCTGCGGCAAGGAGGATCAGGGCGAGTAATATCGGAATCCACCACTTCATCAGCCAGCCGGGCATGGGTGTCAGGCCTGCGGGCTCGCGCTCTTTCTTGTTCGTATCGCTAGTTGCCTCGGTGCTGTCCGTGTGCTCATCATCGGTGGGGACCATGGTGGCTCCTTTGCTCTGGTTCACTGCTTCGCATCGTAGCAGCCTGTCCAGGGAATTGGTCCTGAGATGAAAGCTTGGTAGGCTTGTGTGTCAAGCGAATGTTCATGCGGTTTCCTGGTGTCGCAGTGCTGCAGTGTGGAGTGTGGCAGTAGGGCCGATGTGGGCGTCATGGGGCCACTAGGCTGAGGGTTAACGCCTCCACCTAACGGGCCGACGTGCTGGCTGTTGTGTCGGCGAGGCCGGCCCGGGCGGCTCGTGAAACGCGCGTGAAACCGTGGCGCTGCCCGTCCAGACAGCAATCCCGAGCGCAATAACGCAACGACGCAACTTCGCCACGTCCAGCAATAACACCACCCCGCAACCCCGTGGCGTCTCCCGCAAACCCTGCCCCTGCCTCGTTCATGGGTATGAACCTGACTAGACTGGCTCTCATGACTGAAAACGCCAAGCTTGTTGTGACCCTGTCCTGCCCGGACCGCCCCGGCATCGTGCACGCCGTGACCGGCGTGATCGGCGAGTCCGGCGGCAACGTCATTCAGTCTCAGCAGTTCGGCGATGCCGACACGGGCACCTTCTTCATGCGCGTCGAGGTCGACTCTCCGAAGGGGCGCGCCCCGATCGACGAGGGCCTGGCCCGCGTCGCCGAGGAATTCGGCGCCACCTATCGCGTCGACGACCTGGGCCGCAAGCTGCGCACCATCATCATGGTGTCGCGCGAGGGGCACTGCCTGACCGACCTCTTGTACCGCCAGCAGACGCAGGGCCTGCCCATCGACGTCATCGCGGTCGTCGGCAATCACCCGGACCTGGCGCCCGTCGCCCAGTTCTACGGCGTCCCCTTCCTCAACATCCCCGTCACGAAGGACACGAAGGTCCAGGCGGAGCGCCAGCTCCTCGACCTCATTGCCTCCGAAAAGGTGGAACTCGTCGTCCTGGCCCGCTACATGCAGATACTCTCCGACCAGGTCTGCCGCGCCATGCAGGGCCGTGTCATCAACATCCACCACTCCTTCCTGCCCTCCTTCAAGGGGGCGCGCCCCTACGCGCAGGCCCACGATCGCGGCGTCAAGCTGATCGGCGCGACCGCCCACTACGTGACCGCCGACCTGGACGAGGGCCCGATCATCGAGCAGGACGTCACCCGCGTCTCTCACGCCGACTCGACGCCGGACATGGTGGCGCTCGGACAGGACGTGGAGCGCCGCGTCCTCGCCCAGGCCGTCCGCTTCCACGCGGAGCGCCGCGTCCTCATGAACGGCAACCGCACGGTCGTCTTCTCGCGCTGACACCCGCCGCTCGGGCCGCCCGCGGGGAGCCTGTGCGGCGGCGCGGGTAGGCGCGCCCACCGGCGAGGCCTCCTCTGGTTCTCTCGCCGGCATCCCCCTATCTGCGCGGATACTGACCGCGCCGCGACTCGACGGGT
The DNA here is from genome assembly GCF_000283035.1 of Actinomyces sp. ICM58. Lineage (NCBI taxonomy): Bacteria > Bacillati > Actinomycetota > Actinomycetes > Actinomycetales > Actinomycetaceae > Actinomyces > Actinomyces sp. ICM58. Next base: position 16,813 of record NZ_ALIY01000123.1, on the reverse strand, counting down.
GGGTGGAGGGCAACTCCGGCGTGTCGGAGCATGTAACAAGAAGGTGTGCGGCCATCTGGTCATATTTGCTTGTGTTTGCAAGCTTCCGCGGCTCTGTTTGTCACTTGGTGGGCAACGCTGAGACGTGATCTTTCGGTCATTTAGCGGGTAAGCGTCGCGTTGACCGTCTGATAAATGGCACACTTGTTACGTGGACGAAACGACTCAGCAACACGCTCCTGTCACCGGCTACGTGCCCGGTGGTTTTGACATGTTCCATCAGGGACACCTCAACATCCTGCGCGCCGCCCGCGAGCGCTGCGATCGACTGGTCGTCGGCGTGACCTCCGACGAGGCGCTCATCCGCATGAAGGGCCGCGCCCCCGTCATTCCGCTCAAGGAGCGCTGCGACCTCGTGTCGTCGCTGCGTTTCGTGGACGCGGTGGTCGTGGACCTGGATCAGGACAAGCGCCTGGCCTGGCGCCTCCAGCCTTTCGACGTGCTCTTCAAGGGAGATGACTGGAAGGGCACTCCCAAGGGCGCTCAGCTCGAGGCGGAGATGGCGGAGGTCGGCGCGCGCGTCGTCTACCTGCCCTACACGCCGTCGACGTCGTCGACGAAGCTGCGCCGCTTCATCGCGCCCGAGGATTTCACTGACGAGGCATCGGCTGAGAAGCCGGAGCAGGCGGCGGAAGGAGAGCAGCAGTGAGCCTTCCCGTGGTGCTTGAGCCGGGCTCCTCGTGGGGCACACGTTTTACGACGTATCGCAGTGCGCTGGCCGCTGCCCAGAAGCCGGGCGCGGGCGTTCCCGCGTACATGCGTTGGGTGAACCGTGGTGCCGCGCGCGTCGTGGCGGCCGCCTGCGCGGCCTTCGGCTGGACGCCGAACTTCGTCAGCTTCATCTCCGTGTGCTTCTCGACGATCGGCCTCATCGTTCTCGTCGCGCTCGAACCTGCGTGGTGGAGTGGCCTGATCGTGGGTACGGCCCTGGCGGTCGGCTTCATGTTTGACTCGGCGGACGGCCAGGTGTCGCGCGTGACTGGCGCGTCGTCGAAGACGGGGGAGTGGGTGGACCACGTCGCTGACGCGTTCCGCTCGCCCGCGATTCACTTCTGCACGGCGGCGGCCGTCATGGTGTACCGTCCCGAGTCCTGGTGGCTCGCGATCGTGGCCCTCGTTTACGGCTGGGTGACGTCGGGCCAGTTTATGAGCCAGATCCTGGCCGAGCAGTTCGTGCGCGCGGCCGGACGCAAGCAGACGCGCGGCGGTAACCTGCGTTCCTTCGTGCTGCTGCCCACCGACCCGGGCGTCCTGTGCTGGTCCTTCGTCCTGTGGGGCTTCGGCGTTCCTTTCATGGTGCTGTACACGTTCCTCGCCGTGGTCGCTGTTGCGCACTCGTCGATCTCGCTGCGCCGCCGCTTCCGCGACCTGCGGGCCCTCGACGCCGCCGCGAAGCAGGGGGAGTCCCGTGCCTGAGTTGTCCGTCATCCTGCCTGCGCGCAACGCGGCGGGCACGATCCGGCGCGCCGTGGCCTCGACGCTGGCCGCCATGCCCCGCGACTCTGAGCTGGTCGTCGGTAACGACTCCTCCTCCGATTCGACGGTGGGCGAGGCGATCCGTGGCGCGTCGCGCGGCGGCGTGGTCGATCCTCGCCTGCGCATTGAGGACATCACCCCGGGTGAGGGCGGCGTCTCGCGCGTCTTGACGCAGCTGATGGAGCGCACGGATTCGCGCCTGGTGGGCCGCATGGACGCCGATGACATCTCCCTGAAGGGCCGCTTCAGGCGCACGATGCGCGCGATTGAGCGCGGTGACGACATGGTGTTCACGCAGATGATTGAACTGCGCGGTTCTCGCCCGGTGCCGCGCGTACCCTACGAGATCACGCCCGAGGACATGGGCTGGCACCTGCTACTCACCAACCCCGTGTGTCACCCCACCATGCTGGCGACGCGAGAGGTCATCGACCGCGTCGGCGGCTACCGGTCGGTGCCTGCCGAGGACTACGACCTGTGGTTGCGCGTCGCCGCCGCCGGTGGGCGCATCCGCCGCCTGGCGGCGTGGGGCCTCCTGTATCGCATCCATCCGGGCCAGGTCACGGGCAATAAGGCGTGGCGCGCGGATTCGTGGAAGAGCCCGGAGCAGGCCCAAGCTTTTGCCGACCTGTCGATGTTGCTGACGGGAGAGGCGCTGCCGCGCCTGGTGTCCATCGTTTCGCTTCCTCGCGAGGAGGCCGAGCGCGAGCTCGACCGCTTCGTGCAGGTCTACACTCAGGGGGTCGCGTCTCGACCCGCCAAGCCCCGCCGCGCCCTCGAGCGTCGGCTGAATGCGCGCGCCGCGTGGGTGCGCTCGACCATCCAAGGAGAACAGTCATGATCCTTACCCCTCCGCCCACGGGCGGCCAGCAGATCCTGCGTCACGCCCTGGCGCGCCGCTGGAGGTCGATTGCTGCGGGGACCGCGGCTGGTTTGGTTATCGGCGTCGTCGCTGCCTTCGGTGTTCCGGCTACGCACACGGCGACGGTGTCGATGACCGTCACGTCTCCGACTATCACTCCCGCCCCCGCCGTGCGCGCCTCCCTGTCGAATACGACGGACATGGTCACCGAGCAGGGCATCGCGAAGTCCGCGACGGTCCTGGATGCGGCGGCTGAGAAGCTCGGCGGCGGCGTGACCGCTTCCGAACTGCGCTCCAACATGGACGTGTCGGGCGACACGAATGGCACGATCGTGAAGATTGAGTATTCGGCGCCGACCCGCGCCGAGGCCGTCGCGGCCGCGGACGCGATCGCCGAGTTCTACCTGCAGCAGCGCACAGCCCTCGTGGAGCAGCGCGCCGACGAGATGGCCGCCGCCGCGAACGAGGACATCTCCGCCCTGGAGGCCGAGCTGGGGACCCTTCAGCCCACCGTCGATGAGGACGGCAAGGTGACGGAGGATCCGCGCGCCGATGAGGTGACGAAGGAGATCAACAAGCTCAAGGAGCAGGTCGCCCAGCTGGAGCCGTACCACGCCAGCGCCGGCCTCGTGATTACGAGCGCTGACGCCTCGAGCGACACGGTGGAGCCCTCCAAGGCTCGCCTCATCCTGATTTTCACCGTCGTCGGTGTTTTCGCTGGCCTCGTGCTGGTGCTCCTGCGCGAGACGCGCGCACGCTCGCTGGCCTCTCCCACGCAGTTGGCGGACCTGACTGCCCTGCCGGTGTGGAGCGCGGAAGAGAACGTGCCCGAGCCGTGGCTGGCCCCCACGCGCATGCTCGCGATGGCGATCGACCGCGACCACTGGGTCGACCTGATCGTCGACGCGTCGGACCCCGAGGCCCGTCAGCTGCACCGCGTCCTGTCGCGCTCCCTGGCTGAAACCCGCGTGCCGGCACCGCGCCTCATCGACATTCACCAGCCTCTCGCCTCCCTCCTCGACGAGGTCCGTCCCTCCCGCCACGTCCTCATCGCCGTGCGTAAGGGCCACGACCTGTCGAAGCTGCATGCCCTCCTCGACGAGCTCGCGCTCATCAACCGCGAGGTCAACGGCATGATCTACCTGGGTGGGCAGGTCGCCGGCAGCGCCGAGACCGTCGCCGCGCCCGCCCTCGAGGTCATCGAGCCCGAGGACGAGGCCGTGGAGCCGGTCGCGGAGGAGGAGACGGAAGCTGCGCCCGCGAAGGAGTCGATGCCCGACAAGGCCACCGAGGACACCGCCGACAAGAAGGGTTCGACGAAGAAGGGCTCGACGAAGAAGGGTTCGACGAAGAAGAATTCGACCGACACGAAGGGTAAGAAGTGAGCGCCGAGGAGATCACCACTCTCGACGACAAGGCCGCCTCGATCTGGCACGTGGACCGAACCGCCCGCGTCAGCCAGCTCGTCTCGGGGGACCCGACGTCCCCGCGCGCGCTCGTTCTCGTGCGCGACAACGGCCGAAACTCCGCGTTCGTCGAGATTGAGGGCACGGATCACCCGGAGAACGATCCGCGCGTGCTCGAGGTCGAGGCGGCCTGCGCCCGCGGCTGGGAAGAAGGCGCGGGGGCGGAGATCGACGCCACCGTCATCATGTGCACGGTCGGTTCCTGCGACATGCTCGAGGAGGCGGTGCGCGCCATCCTGGCCCAGGACCACCAGCGTTTCTCGCTCGTCGTCGTGGACAATGCGCCGCACACCGGGCAGACCCGCGAGAAGCTCGCCGGCATCACCGACACGCGCATGAGCATTGTCTCCGCGTCTCGCCCCGGCCTGTCGCGCGCCCGCAACCGCGGCGTCCTGGCGGCGCGCGGCGAAGTCATCGTCTTCACGGACGACGACGCCATCGTCGATCCCCACTGGCTGACCGCCATGATCGACCCCTTCACAGCCTCGCCCTACGTGGCCGCGACGACGGGCATCGCCCTGCCCCTGGAGGAACGCTACAAGGCACAGCGCTGGTTCGAGTCGCGCGGCGGCTTCCCCAAAGACATGAGCCCGCGCGTCTGGTGCGTCGGCGACGTGCCCAGCGGCCTGGAGGCCTTGGGAGAAAAGGGTGACGGTGGCCCGCTGTTCCCGATCACGACCGCGCGCGTGGGCGCCGGCGTGTGCATGGCGATGCGCCGCGACGTCCTCATGGAGGTCGGCCCCTTCGACCCGGCCCTCGGCGCTGGAACCTCCACGCGTGGCGGCGAAGACCTCGACATGTTCGCACGCATCCTGGCCACGGGTGACGTCATCGTCCACACGCCTGACGCCCTGGTGCATCACCGCCACCGCGTCGACGAGGCCGGCCTGGACAAGCAGATCCGCGGCAACGGCTCCGGCATGGCCGCCCTGCTCACGAAGGCGATCATCGACAAGCCCTCCGTCCTGGGCACCCTCATCGGCCGAATCCCCGGCATCTTGAAGCGTATCAAGCCCGGCGGCGCCCGCGTCGCGGGCACCGACGACGACGTGCCCGGCTCCCTCACCAAGTCTGAGATCAAGGGCTTCCTAGAGGGCCCCTTCCTGTACCTGTCCTCGCGCAGGCGCAACAAGCTGGTCGCGCCCAGCCGCGACGCGCGCGCCGCCGATCCCGCCCAGGGAGCGCCCACCGGCACGAGCGACGGTGGCGATGCCCCGGCCTCGTCCGGTGAGAGCGGCGCCCCCGAAGGGAGCTCGGACGCGTGAGTCCACACCGAGGAATCTGGACGAAGCCCGCCGCCGCGCGTATCGGGCCGCTGCGAGAGGACGCGCAGGAACTGCCGGCGTGGCCCTTCGTCGTCGCCTATGCGGCGTATTTTCTGTGGTGGGTGCTCGGCTCCGGCGACCTCATGTGGCCGCTCTTCGCCATCATCATGGTCGTGTTCATGATCGGCCGCCACGGCCTGCGCTTCCCGCCCGGGACGATCATCTGGACGTTCTTCCTGGCGTGGGTGCTGGCCTCCATGACGATGCTCGACTCGGGAGGGCGCGTCATCGGCGCGTTCTACCGCTTCCTGCTTCAGCTGGCGCCCGGCATCTTCGCCGTCTACGCGTATAACGCGCGTCAGACGCTGAGTGTGCGCGCGATCGTGGGCACCATGTGGGGTTTCCTGGCCTCGACAACCATCGGCGGCTTCATCGCCATGGCGGCCCCGACGCTGCGATTTAAGACGCTCATGTACTACCTGGTGCCGCGCGCCCTGCACTCCAACGACTTCGTCAAGGAGTTCACCAAGCGCGCGACCACCCAGTGGAATCCGTCGTCGTGGATCCTCTCCGACCCGCGCCCCTCGGCTCCCTTCATCTACTCCAACACCTACGGCAACGTCTACTCGTTGATCTTCCCGCTGGCTCTCGTCTTCGCCTACGTGCTGTGGCGCGAGCGCTCCAAGTGGCGTTTCCTCGTGGCCGCCGTGTGCGCCCTGTCGGTGATTCCGGCCGCCGCGACCCTGAATCGTGGCATGTACATCGGCCTGATCGTCGTCGTCGTGTGGGTGGGTTTTCAGCGTCTGCGCGCGGGGGCCTGGCGCACGGTGCTCGGCATCGTCGCGGCCATCGCAGTGGGTATCGTTGCGTGGCTGGCAACCCCGGCCTCGCAGTCGCTCCTTGAGCGCGTCGCCGCCTCCTCGTCGACGGAGGACCGCGCCTCGAACTACTTGGAGACGCTCAACGAGCTCCGGCAGTCCCCGTTCCTCGGGTTCGGCGCGCCGCGTCCCTCGGCGTCGCCGTGGCTGCCCTCCCTGGGCACGCAGGGGCAGTTCTGGACGGTCATCTTCTCCTACGGCCTGGTCGGCCTGCTCCTGTTCCTCGTCTTCTTCGTGCGCATGTTCCCGCGCATCTGGCGCGCCAAGGACGTGTACGGCTCGATTCTGGGTGGCATCATCCTGGCGACCCTCGTGGAGCAGTTCTACTACGGCATGAACACGGGCCTCATGATCTCCGTTGTCGCCGTGAGCCTGCTGTCGCGCCACCTCGAGGAGGAGAGCGATCCTCTGCGTCGCGCCACCGCAGTGGAGCAGGGTGCGCCGACGGCGGGCAGCGTCGCCGGAACCGTGCGCGCCGCGCGGGCGGTCCGCCTCGGGGAATGGCAAAGCCCCGCCGCGAACGACGGGGCTTTCGCCACGCAGATGCTTGAGCGGCTCAACAGGTCGGGTCGTCGGGGAAGGAGAAACCGGCAAGCTTCCAGTTCTCTCCCTCCTTCACAAACTGAAAATAGGTGAGGGCGCGGGTCATGCGCGTCTCGTCCGTCAGCGCGGTCCCGGCGTCGTTGAGGAGGCGCACGGAGGAGGAGTCCACGCACACCGAGACGGTGACGTTTCCAGCGCCGTCATCGGAGATGATCTGCGGGTTCTCCAGGGTGGGCGTGCCCTCGGCGTGGGTGCCGTCCCTCGACCACTCCAGGGCCTGCGCGTCGAATTCTTCGAGCGCGGACTCAGTCAGGACGGAGGACAGGTCGGTGGCCTGGGCCTGCTCGGGGTCGGCGTATGCGTTCCAGAGGGTGTTGGCGACGTACTGGGCCTGCTCGCCGGCTTCCGTCGCGGTGCCCATCGAGCCTGACGCGTTGGCCGGACCCGCGGACTGCGGCGTAATGGTCTTGGCGACGGACTGTGGCCCGGCCGACTGGTCCTCCGGGGAGGACTGGATGCCCGAGGCTGCCGACATCTCGGAGTCGGAGGAGCCCGTCAGGCGCAGGATACCCGCGATGACGAGGGCGATGATCAGGAGAATCGCGGCCGCCAGGAGAATTTTCTTGCGGGCGGGCGAGAGCGAATCGAGTTTGAAGTTCATGTGTATCCCATCGATCGGTTATAGGGAAAGGCTACCGCGCGGTAGCGGGAAGGTTACTCATGAGTGAGACAAATCAAGCCAGGCGTTCCCTCGCGCGCGGGGGCATCGTCGGCTTCGTCGGAGCGGCGGCGTCGGCGATTCTGGGCTTCGCGTTCACGATCATCCTGTCTCGGATGCTGGGGGCGCAGGGCGCGGGCGTCGTCACCCAGGCGACGGGCGTCTTCGCGATCGTCATGGCGTTGGCGAAGGTCGGCCTCGACTCCACGGCGATCTACCTGATGCCCCGCCTGTCCCTGGATGCGCCCGAGGAGATTCGCGCGACCCTGTCGTTCATGGCGACGATGACGGTGGGCGTGTCCACCGTGTGCGTGCTCGTTCTCGAGGCCGTGGCCCCGTTGATCTGGAATGAGGAAGTCGCGGGGGCCACCCGCGCCGTCCTCTGGTTCGTGCCGATCGGTGCCCTGACGTTGGTTGCGTCAGCCGCCCTGCGGGCTCTGGGCAACATGCGCGAGTACGTCCTCGTCCAAAACCTGCTCCTGCCGGGCCTGCGTCCTCTGCTCGTCGCCCTCGCGGCCGCTCTGACCGGGTCGCTGGCCTTCGTGTCGGTCGCGTGGGCGCTTCCGTTCGTCATCGTTCTGGTCGCCTCGTGGTGGCTGTTGCTGCGTCACATGCCATCGGTTGCGGATTCGGTGGGGCGTTGGCCCGGGGCCGAGCGTCGCCGCCAGGTCATCAGTTTCGCGCTGCCGCGCACCCTGACGGCGGGCTTGGAGCAGGCCCTGCAGTGGCTTGATGTTCTTCTGGTTGGCTTGCTCGCTGGCGACGCGGCCTCGGGCATCTACGGTGGCGCGATTCGTTTCATTCAGGCAGGCATGGTCGTGGACACGGCCCTGCGCGTCGTCGTGTCTCCCCAGTTCTCCAAGCTCCTGCATCAGGGGCGCACGAAGGACTTGCGGGACCTGTACAGCACGGCGTCGATTTGGCTGGTCCTCTTCGCCGCTCCGATCTACGCCCTGATGGCGATCTTTGCCCCTGCGCTCATGCGGATCCTGGGCGAGAGCTTCGCCCCGGGGGCCACCGTCCTCGTGGTGCTGTGTATCGGCTCCATCGTCACGTTCATGGCGGGCAACATTCACTCGCTGCTCATCATGAGCGGGCGCTCGGGTTGGGCCGCGGTCAACAAGATCGTGGTGCTGAGCCTCAACGTTGTGGGTAACCTCATCTTTATTCCGCGTGGAGGAATGGTGGCGGCTGCCGTCGTGTGGGCGGTGTGCATGGTGCTTGACGCGGCCATGGCGACTGTTCAGGTCTCGCGCTTCATCGGTGTGACACCGAAATTGTCCGAGGTGGTCAAGCCGATTCTCGTTGTGGGCGCATCTGCGGTGATTCCGGGCGGTTGTATAGCGTGGGCGCTGGGGCGTGACTCCTTCGTGGCGACCGTCGCTGGCTCCGCCCTCTCGGTCCTGGTTTTTGCCTGTGTTTGCTGGCTTTTCCGCGATCGCCTGCATCTGACGGGACTTGGGTCCCTCGCGAAGAACCGACGGGGTTAACCATGGGGCGCGTGGGGCGCCTGTGAAAGTCCTGCTTGACCAACCGGTTGATCAGATTGCACTTGTTGTGTAATTATTTATGCAACAAGTTATCGTTCAGTCGAAAGGTCATGTCATGGCTTCCGCAATTTCGCGCCTTGCAATCGTTGCAACCGCGCCGATTGTTGCGTGTGCGTCCCTCGCGTTCGCCCCGATGGCGCACGCAGATAATATCCGTCAGCCCGGTCAGTCCGTCACGCACGACGGTCTGAGTGCCGCTACTGCCGCGGCGTCCTGCTGGGACATTAAGCAGCGCAATCCTGCGGCTTCCGACGGTACCTACTGGCTGCAGACCCCCGCGATGGACGCCCCCGCGCAGTTCTTTTGTGACCAGACGACAGACGGCGGCGGGTGGGTCCTCATCGGCCGCGGCCGCGAGGGCTGGGAAGGCTGGAGCGGCGGCAAGGGTGACACCTCGAAGCTGACCACGCGCGTGCGCAACACCGATGCCTTCGACGTTGTCCAGTACTCCAACGCCACCGTCAACCAGCTGCTCAACAACGAAAACGTCAAGGATCAGGCGGACGGCGTGCGCGTCCTTCGCTCCTGGAGTGCCTCGGGTCGCTCGTACCAGACGGTCGACCTGAAGTTCACCAAGATGACGGACTTCGTGTGGCCCTTCAAGATGGCCCACCCGGTCAACGTCTCCCTCGACAACCGAGCGAGCATCTACACCTACATGTGGAATACCCCCGGCTACGACCAGGGGTGGAACGCGCTCCAGGTCTACCCCTCGAGCCGCACCGGCTGGACCATCGGCTGGGGTTACGGCACGGGCGCGGCCAGCTGGGGCGGAGACGTCTCGTCCTCGACCTCCTTCTTCCACAAGAGCGGACAGACGATCTTCCCCTACTCCGAGGCCTACGTGCGTCCGCGTATCTCCTCCGACTCCTCGGACTTCGCCCGCCTCCCGGACGAGGGCGGCGCCGAGCAGACCGTGAGCCGCGCCGTCTCCAACTACGCGGCCAAGACCTCGTGGGGCGTGACCGGTAACATCAACGGCTCCTACGCCGAAGGCAACATCCAGGTTCAGGCCTTCGCGCAGGTCGGGTCCACCATGTACGTGGGCGGCAACTTTACCGGCGTCAAGCAGGGCGAGAACGGCGCCGAGAAGTCCTCGCGCGGCCTGGCCGCCTTCGACGTGAACACCGGCGACTGGACCGGCCAGGCCTTCGACTTCAATGCGCAGGTCAAGGCCCTCCTCGCGCTGCCCGACGGCCGCCTCCTCGTGGCCGGCGACTTCACCCGCGTCAACGGCGAGGCCCACATCGGCACCGTCGTCATCGACCCGTCCACCGGTGCGATCGACCCCTCGTGGGATCTGAGCATTAAGAACGCCCTGCGCGGTGGCACGGTCAGCGTGCGCGCCCTCGACTACTACGACGGCTACGTCTACCTCGGCGGCGTCTTCACCCACCTCAGTGGCGGCGGGGTCTCGAACGTCTACGGCCGTAACGCGGCCCGCGTGGCCCTGAACGCACGCCCCGACCGCGCCTGGAACCCCGAGCTGAGCGGCTCCGTGCAAGCCGTCGCCGTCAGCGAGGACAACGGCGCCTTCTACGCCGGCGGACACTTCACCCGCGCCCACGGCAACGATCGCGCCTGGTACGCCGCCAAGTTCTCCACCGCGCCCGGCGCCGTGCAGGATACGAGCTTCGACTTCCAGCCCTCCACCGTCAGCGCCGGGAAGTACCAGCAGACCATCTCCGCCGCGGGCAAACGCGTCTTCATTGGCGGCTCCGAGCACTCCCTCTTCGGCTACGACACCGGCTCCAACCTGCGCACCTCGGGCTCCCTGATGCTCAGTAATGGTGGCGACCTGCAGGCCTCGACCATCTCCGCCAACGGCGTCATCTACGGCTCCTGCCACTGCTCCGACGGCTCCTACCAGGACAAGTACGACTGGGGCGTCAACGAGAACTGGTCGCGCATCGATGAGATCAAGTGGGTCGGCGCGTGGGACGCCACCACCGGCGAAAACCTGCACTGGACCCCCTTCGAGCTCTCCTCGCGCCGCAAGACCGGCGCATGGGCGCTCACGACCGACACCAACGGCAACCTGTGGGCCGGCGGCGACTTCATCCTGTCCTTCACCGACTCGACGCATAGCCAGTGGAACGGCGGCTTCGCCCGCTACGACAAGCGCGACAACGTCGCGCCCGATGCCCCCACCTACCTGCGCACCTCCTCGGCCACGGCCTCGACCGTGACCCTCACCTGGGAAGGCGTCTCCGACGCGGTCTCCTACGAGGTCCTGCGCGACGATCGCGCCATCGGCTCCACCGAGTCGACCAGCATTGAGGTCCCGCGCGGCGGCGAGAACCGCTTCTTCGTGCGCGCCGTTGACGCCGCGGGGAACCGCTCGGCCACCACACCGGTCTACGTTCCCCCGGCCTACGGCCAGGTCGATCCGGCCAACCCGGTCCTGCTGGACGCGGGAGCCACGTGGCGCTACCGCGCCGAGAACAGCCCCGCTTCCGAGGACTGGGCCCGCACCTCGTTCGACGACTCCCAGTGGCCCACCGGCGCCGCACCGCTCGGCTATGGCGACTCGCGTATCGCGACTGTCCTGGGCTCGAAGGACTCGCGCCCCGTCACCTCCTACTTCCGCAGCCACTTCCAGGTCTCCGACGCCAGCGCCATCAAGGGCGTGACCGTCAGGTACATGGCCGACGACGGCGCCGTGGTCTACATCAACGGCCACGAGGTCGACCGCACCCGCATGGGAAGCGGCACGGTCAGCTACCAGACCCGAGCGGATTACGCCCCCTCCTACAGCGCCGCCGTCGACTCCATGTCCGAGGTCTTCGTGCCCGCGGCCCTGCTGCACAGCGGCGACAACGTCATCGCGGTCGAGACGCACGTGAACTACATGCGCACCGCGACCGTTGGCATGCAGGCGTCGATCTTCCGAGTGGAAGGCACCCCGGACAATTCCGACTCCCACGAGCCCTCGGTGCCGGCGGAGCCCCAGAACCTCGGTGACGCCACCGGGCCGATCGACGTGCGCGGCATGACCTCGGGCGAGGTCATCCCCTCGGGCACCACCCAGTGGAACTACTGGACCTCGACGAGTGCGCCCGCCTCCGACTGGGCGACCACCGGCTCCCTGGCCGACTGGTCGCGCGGCGCCGGGCCCATCGGCTGGGGCGACGCGAACGCTGCCACCCCCCTCGACATCGCGAAGAAGGACCGGGCCGTCACCTACTACTTCGCACGCGATATCGACCTGGGCACCATTACGCCCGCGACCTCCCTGGTCGTCAAGGTGCGCGCGGACGATGGCGTCGTCCTGCGGATCAATGGGACCATCGTCGATACGAAGCGTATGTCGGATGGAAACATTACTCACACGACCTATGCGAACGAGGCGGTCACCGTCTCCAAGGCGTCCACCGATCTGCTCGAGGTCACCATCCCCGCGAGCTCCTTGACAGACGGGGTGAACCGCATCGGTGTTGAGGAGCATGTCAACTACAAGGGCACCGCGTCGATGACCTTCGATCTGACTGCAACCATGGTCAAATAATGCGACTATCGTGTCGCTTCGCGGCGGTTTGCGCGAGGTTGTCATCGCTTGACGCGATCTGCACTTCCTCGTGAAAACCTGTTGACAGGTGGAGCCCTCGCCCTCGCGGCGAGGGCTCCCTTATATGTGGTCAAGGACTCTAATTTTCCGCTAACCAAGTGGTTGAGCGACGGGGGTGTTCGTGACACTATTAGTGGTAACCATTAACGTGATACCTGTGAGGATCCGATGAAATTTCTCCGCCGCTGCCTCGCCCTCGGCCTGGCATCGATAACCGGTTTCGGAGTGCTTGCACTCAGTCCCGTCGCAGCTCAGGCTGCTGTTGACCCCCTCCACGACGGCCTCTCCGAGGCCACCGCGGCCGCCTCGTGCTGGGAGATCAAGCAGAACGATCCGCGCTCGGAAAACGGCACCTACTGGCTCCAGACGGCCACCATGGATGCCCCGCGCCAGTTCTTCTGTGACCAGAGCACGGACGGCGGTGGCTGGGTCCTCATCGGTCGAGGCCGTGAGGGCTGGGAGACGTGGAGCCAGGGTAAGGGCGACGAGTCCAAGCTCGCGACCCGCTCGCGTACCCCCGGCGATTTCGACGTGATCCAGGCCTCCCACGAGACCGTCAACGGCCTGCTCGGCGGCACCAAGGTCTCCGACCTGGCCGACGGCGTCATGGTCCAGCGCGCCTGGAACTACCGCGGCACCGCCTACCAGACCGTGCGCATGCAGTTCCCCAAGATGAGTGACTTCATCTGGCCGTTCAAGAGCGCTCACCCCGTGAACGTCAAGTTCAACCGCGAGTGGTGGGTCAACGGCGGCATCGTCTGGTCGGGCTTCGGCACCAACACCGGCTGGGGATACGTCAACCTGACGGCCTCACCCCAGAACAAGTACACGATGGGCTGGGGCTACGGGCCGCTGGCATCCTCGTGGTACGACACCTCCTCCTCGACGTCGTTCTTCCACCGCAACGGCTCCATCATTAACCCCTACGCCGAGGTCTACGTCCGCCCTGAGCTGCGCTCCACGGACTCCTCCTTCCGCGCCATCGGTGATGGCGGCACCGCGGCCGAGACCCAGAAGGCCTCCGTCTCCGAGTACGCCGCCCCCACCATGTGGGGCGTGACCGGTAACCTCAACGGCTCCATCCAAGAGGGCAACATTCAGGTCCAGGCCTTCGAGCAGATCGGCTCGACCATGTACGTCGGCGGTAACTTCACCGGCGTCCAGAAGGGTAAGAACGGCTCGGCGATCACCTCCAACGGCCTCGCCGCCTTCGACGCGACCACGGGAGTGTGGACCGGCCAGACCTTCGACTTCAACAACCAGGTTAAGGACCTCGTCGAGCTGCCCAGCGGCAAGCTCCTCGCCGTCGGTGACTTCACCAAGGTCAACGGCGAAACCCACGTGGGCACCGTCCTCATCGACCCCGCGACCGGGCAGATCGACCCCTCGTGGAACCTCCAGGTGCGCAACGGCAACGGCGGGCGCGTCAGCGTGAAGTCCGCGAAGGTGATCGACGGACGCATTTACCTGGCCGGTGCCTTCACCCACCTGTCGGGCAACGGCGTTTCCTCCGTCTACGCCCGTAACGCCGGGCGCCTTGACCTGAACGGCACACCCGACCGCTCCTGGAACCCCGAGATCAACGGAACCGTCGTCGATATCGACGTCGACGAGGCCGACACCTACCTCTACGCAGCCGGATTCTTCACGCGCATCCACGATCGCGTCGCCGAGAACGCCGCCCGCGTTGAGACGTCCGCGGGTGCCACGCTCGACCAGTCCTGGTCCTTCCGTCACTCCTACCTCATCGGCAAGTACCAGCAGGCGGTGACTGTCGGTAACGGTCGCGCCTACTTCGGTGGCTCCCAGCACTCGCTGTTCGGCTACAACACCTCCGACATGACCCGCACCTCCGGGTCCATCACGATGCAAAACGGCGGCGACCTGCAGGCCACGACGCGCTCCGCCACCGGAGTCATCTACGGATCGTGCCACTGCTCCGACTTCACCTTCCAGGACGCCTACCACTACCTGGCGCTCGGCAACACCTGGACCCGCGCCGACGAGATCCAGTGGGTCGGCGGATGGGACGAGGCCACCGGCCGCCAGCTCGGCTGGACCCCCTACCGCCTGTCCTCCCTGCGCTCGACCGGCGCATGGTCCCTGGAAATGGCCGACGACGGCGCCCTGTGGGCCGGCGGCGACTTCAACTACTCCTACACCTCCAAGACGGACGGGCAATGGTCCGGTGGCTTCGTGCGCATGCCCGCCCGCAACGCCACCGCCCCCGCGGTGCCCGCCAACCTGCGCGCCTCCGACGGCAACTCCCAGCAGGTGACCCTCAAGTGGTCCTCCGTGCCGGGTGCCGACTCGTACCAGATCCTGCGCGATGACCGCACGATCGCCACCACGACCTCGACGTCCGTCACCGTGCCCCTGGGCGGCAACAACCGCTTCTTCGTGCGCGCCGTCGCCTCCGACGGCCTGGTCGGCGCCTCGACCCACGCCTACGTGGTCGACTCCAACGGCAAGCCCGACCAGTCCGACGACGCGACCCTGCTCGTCGACGAAGACGCCACCTGGGCGTACCACTGGTCGACCGACGCGGTCGCGAGCGACTGGGCCCAGACCTCGTTCGACGACTCCTCCTGGAGCCGTGGCACCGCCCCGATCGGCTACGGTGCGACCGGACTGGGTACCGTCCTCAAGCCCGGAGCGGCCAAGACCCGCCCCGTCACCACCTACGCGCGTACCACCTTCACGGTCGCTGACCCCTCTGCCATCGGCGGCGTCAACGTCGCCGTGACGGCCGACGACGGGGCCGTGGTCTACGTCAACGGAACCGAGGTCGTGCGTCAGCGCATGAGCGAGGGCGCCGTCGACGGCTCCACCTACGCCTCCGCCTCGGTGTCGAGCCCCTCCGCACGCGCCGACCGGCAGCTGGTCTTCGTGCCCGCGTCCTCGCTGGTCGCCGGCACCAACACGCTCGCCGTGGAAACCCACCTGAACTACCGTTCCAGCTCCTCGATGAGCGTCGATGGCACGGTCAAGGTCGTCGCCAAGGGCGCCGAGCCCAAGCCCGAGCCGCAGCCCGAACCCGAGCCGCAGCCCCAGCCACAGCCCGACGAGCCGATCGTGCCCGACCCGGACAAGCCGCTCGAGGTCCTCGACGTCTCCGGCGTCAACTTCGGCGAGTTCCTGCCCACCGGCATGTACTGGAACTACTGGAACTCCAAGGACAACCCGGGCGCCGACTGGAACTCCACCGGCGACCTGTCCAAGTGGAAGCACGGCGCCAGCCCGCTCGGCTGGGGCGACCGTGACGCCGGTACCCCCTTCGACCTGGCCCCCTCCGACCGCGCGATCACGAACTACTTCGCCCGCGACGTCAACCTCGGTACCATCAGCGCCGACTTCGAGCTCACGCTCACTGTCCGCGCCGACGACGGAGCCGTTGTCTACATCAACGGAACCGAAGTCAAGCGCATCAACATGCCGGAAGGAACCATCACCCCGAACACGAACGCCAAGTCCAACGTCTCGCTGGGCACGGCCAAGAACAACCTCCAGACCATCACCGTTCCGCGTGATCTCCTGAAAGATGGTGTCAATCGCATCGCGGTCGAAGAGCACGCGAACTACGCTGGAGCTGTGTCCGTTTCCTTCGATCTCAAAGCAAGCCTGCTGAGGTAATCGACATGACTCACCAGTCGCCCAACGCTGGCGGCCTCGACCAGAGCGAGGCCGCCAGCGCGGTCGGCGCCAGCGCTGACGATCCCGCCTTCGACGCGATGGCGCAGCGCGTGCTCACCCGTGGGCACGCCACCACGTGGCTCAACCACTGGTCGCTGCTGCACGCCGACTTCCGTGCGTTGGCGCGCATGAACACCATCGGCTTCGACGGCACGCTCCTGCAGATGCGACTGCGCGCAGCCGGACACGAAGTGGCTCGCACGTCGGCGGACCTTGTCCTGCCCCACGTCTTCTCTCGCCTTGACGACGGCACTCGAATCACCCTGATCGGTGCCGTTCCCGAGGCCGGCGAGGCGGCAGCGCGGCGCCTGGAGCGTTTCGACGTCCAGGTCATCGACGGCTACGACGGACTGCGCCGCTTCAAGGCGCAGCCTTCCGTACTGGCGGACTTCGACCCCCGGCTCGTGATCGTGGGCCTGGGCGCTGGCTTGCAGGAGGTCGTCGCCTCGGTCGCACTCGGGCTCGTGCCCGAGGCATCCGTGTGCACGGCGGGCGGATGGATCGACCAGTACGCGCGTGCTGCGGACAACTACTTCCCGGACTGGGTGCATGCCGCCCGCCTGGGCTGGGCGTGGCGCATCGCGCACGAGCCCAAGCGTTTGACGAAGCGCTACACGGTCGAGGCCCTCGACTTCGTCGCTCACGCGCCGCAGCTCGTGAGCCGCCTTGAGGCGATGGGCTCCTTCTTCGATCTGGGGCTCGCCGTGAGTCGCCAGGCCTGAGCAGGGTGCTCCGCCCGCGCATGTGAGCGGAAG
>NZ_ALIY01000122.1:0-7312 GCF_000283035.1 Actinomyces sp. ICM58 | reverse complement strand
GCCCCCGTTTCATGCGACCCGACATGCACGCTACTGGCGCGGCAGCGCCGGGCAGGCCAGGCCCGTGCGTGCGTGGCACTCGTAGCCGCCCGGATTCTTGAACAGGTACTGCTGGTGGTAGTCCTCCGCGTACCAGAAGTGGGCGTCGGAGTCCTCGGGAGGCGCGGGGGCGATGCTCGTCTGGATGGGACCGAAACCTGCAGCGGTGAGCGCCTCCTGGTAGGCGTCGCGCAGCGCCACGGCATCGTGCAGCTGCTCCGGCGTCGTCGTCCAGATCGCGGAACGATACTGGTCGCCGAGGTCGTTACCCTGGCCGCCCACCTGCGTGGGGTCGTGAATCTCGAAGAATAGGCGGATCAGGTCCGCGGCGCTCGTGGTCGCGGTGTCGAAGAGGACCCGCACGGTCTCGGCGTGGCCCGTCGAATGCGAACACACCTGCTCATACGTCGGATCGGGGGCGTGCCCGCCCATGTACCCCACGGCCGTCGAGACGACGCCGGGAGCGTTCCACATGGCTTTTTCGACGCCCCAGAAACAGCCCGCCGCCAGGAAGATGACCTCCTGGCCTGCCCCGGCCTCGTCGACGAGCGAAGAACCTAACACGGCGTGAGTGGAG
The DNA here is from genome assembly GCF_000283035.1 of Actinomyces sp. ICM58. Classification (NCBI taxonomy): domain Bacteria; kingdom Bacillati; phylum Actinomycetota; class Actinomycetes; order Actinomycetales; family Actinomycetaceae; genus Actinomyces; species Actinomyces sp. ICM58. Next base: position 6,696 of record NZ_ALIY01000122.1, on the reverse strand, counting down.
GAGCGAACCCCCGTGCGCGCGAGCGAAAACAGTGATCTCATGCCTTCATTTCACCACCGAGCGCCCTACCTGCGCGCGCCAAGCGCGTGAGGGGCGGAAAACGGGGGGAGCGCGGGTAACCTAGGGGCGTGAGAAAAGGAGAGCCTGTGGCCGACGCACCCCAACACCCCCGCTGGAAGCTATCCGACCTGATGGGACGACTCAGTGCGGCGCTGCCCGCGAAGAACGCCGCCCACAACTCGGAGCCCGCCCCCGTCCTTCTGTCCGTGCGCGAGGAACACGCCGATGAGGGTGACGCCGCAGCCCTCGTGCCGCGCACCCTGCGCGTGGCCGCCGCGTTCTCCTGGCGCACCCTTGTCGTCGTGGGACTGGTCGCCGCGATCCTGTGGGGCGCCGCCAGGCTGACGCTCGTCATCATGCCGGTCGCGATCGCGCTGACGATCACCGTCCTGCTTGAGCCTCTCGTGTCGTGGATGCGCCGCACGCTGCGCTTCCCCTCCTCCCTGGCGGCCACCGTCGGCCTGCTGGTCTTCTTCGCGGTCGTCGCTGGCGCGCTCAGTCAGGCGGCCGCCGAGCTCATCCAGCAGGTCCCGCAGCTGGCGTCGCAGGCCGCGGCGGGCTTCGCCGCGCTCCTGGATGCGATCACGCACAACGAGTACCTGAAGAACGGTCCCCTCAAGCTTGACACGACCGTCCTGAGTCAGGCCGCCGAGCAGCTGCGCAGCGAGCTGGTGAACTGGCTGAACACGAACAAGGAAACGCTGGCGACCGGTGCCTTGAACATCACCTCCTCGGTGGGGACGCTGGCCACCTCCGCACTGACGATGCTGTTCTGCCTGTTCTTCTTCCTGAAGGAGGGCCGCTCCATCTGGCTGTGGTGCGTGCGTCTGCTGCCCGCCCCCGCGCGCGTGCCCGTCCATGAGAGCGCGATTCGCGGCTGGTCGACCTTCGGTTCCTACGTGCGCACGCAGATCCAGGTCGCGGCGATCGATGCGACCGGTATCGCACTGGGTGCCTTCTTCCTGGGGGTGCCCCTCGCCATCCCGATCGGCGTCATCACCTTCTTCGCGGCGTTCGTGCCGATTCTGGGCGCTATGACGTCGGGCGTCATCGCGGTCCTGGTGGCGGCCGTGAACGGCGGCCTGTCGAAGGCGATCATTATGCTGGTTATCATCCTGGTGGTCCAGCAGGTCGAATCCAACGTCCTGCAGCCCTTCATGATGTCGAACGCGGTGTCCCTGCATCCCGTGGCTGTCATGCTGGTTATCACCGCGGGTTCCGCGATCGCCGGTATCGCCGGGGCGGTTTTCTCCGTGCCGATTGCCGCTTTCATCAACGCCACCGTCATGTACCTGCACGGCTACGATCCGATGCCGGAGTTGGCTACCGCTCAGGATCGCCCGGGTGGCCCTCCGGGGATGCTCGAGGAGCAGATCGCGGCGAGCTACGCGGGTAAGCCGGACACGCGCCCCTACGTGGCGCACCCGGAATCTGAGGGGGACGAGGTCGTGGCGTCGGTGGACGCTCACGTCGAGCTTCACGTGGAGGCGGACAAGGCCGCGCCGACCGCTGAGGCCCCGCTGCCTGAGAAGGAGAAGCCGGGGGAGCCTCCGACTCCGCACGTGGAGGCCTGAGCCGCCCTGGCGCGCACGCGTGAGCGGGTCCCACCAGCCGGTGGGACCCGCTTCGCGTCTGTGGGGCGCGCGGTAGCCCGCGCTGCGCCCGCGCCTCGGCTCAGCCCTCGAAGGGCTTGGCGTCGAGGATTTCGACGTCGATCATGCGGCCGGTGGGGGCCTCGAAGGAGAGCTTGTCGCCGGCCTTGTGGCCGATGACGGCGGCGCCCAGGGGTGCTTGGGCGGAGAAGACCTGGATGCCCAGGTCGCCGCCGGCGTCGCGCGACCCCAGGAGGAAGGTCTGCTCGCGGCCGGCCACCAGGGCGGTGACGACCATGCCGGGCTCGACGATGCCGTCGTCGGCGGGGGTCTCGCCGACCTCGGCGTGTTCGAGCATGTCCTGGAGGGCCTGGATGCGCGTCTCGTTCATCGACTGCTCGTTGCGGGCGGCGTGGTAGCCGCCGTTCTCGCGCAGGTCGCCCTCCTGGCGGGCGGCGTCGATGAGTCGGGCGATTTCGACGCGCTTGACCTCGACGCGTTCCTTGAGCTCGTTTGCGAGCAGGTCGTATTGTGCCTGCGTGAGCCACTGAGTGTCGGCCATGGTTCCTCCAATGACGTGTGTCAGTCCATTGAGCGCCGACACGAGGGTGTCGGCGCGCACGGTGTCGAGTGTAGCAACATTGCGCGCGCCGATACGGTCATGACCGCGCCGGTGGCGCGTCAGCCGCCCAGGACCGCCAGGTAGACGGCGACGCAGTGGCAGGCCCACGCGGCCACGGTGAAGGCGTGGAAGATTTCGTGGAAGCCGAACCAGGTGGGGGAGGGGTCGGGCTTCTTCATGCCGTAGACGATCGCGCCGAGCGTGTAGAGGACGCCGCCGGCGACGATGAGTAACACGACGGCGGGGCCGCCTCCCGCCCACAGTTGGGGCAGGTACCAGACGGCGACCCAGCCCAGGGCCACGTAGATGAGGGTGGTGAGCCAGCGCGGGGCGGTGGGCCAGAACAGGTTGAGGAGGATGCCGGCGAGAGCGCCGCCCCAGACGACGGACAGGAGGATGGTGGCGTCGGAGCGGGTAAGGAGCGCGATGGTCAGCGGCGTGTAGGTGCCGGCGATGAGCAGGAAAATGTTGGAGTGGTCCAGGCGCTTCCACATGGTCTCCCAGCGGGGCGCCCAGTAGAAGCGGTGGTAGGTGGCGGAGACCCCGAACAGGATGAGGGAGCACGCCAGGTAGACGGCGGATGCGATCTTCGTGGGGGTCGTGGGCGCCAGGCACACCAGGACGATGGACGCGGCGAGCGACAGGGGGGCGGCGGCCAGGTGGAGCCATCCGCGTAGCTTCGGCTTGATTTGGACGAGCTGCCCGGTTGCCCACTGTTTGGGCGTGAGCGATGCGATCTTCATGCGTGTTCCCTCATCTCTTCTTACGCCACCGTAGGTTACTACGCCGTAGGTTTGTGGATGCGCCTTGTTCTCGCACTGCGAGAGCATTTCTGTTTCCCTGTGACCAACGACGCGATACCCTTAATCTCATAAGAGTACGCCGCGCCGAAAGGTGTGACACCGAGAAGGGGACAACATGGGCCAGTGGAACATGCTCTACGACATGTATGAGCGTCGCCTGAAAGCCGAGTTGTCCGACGCGGCCGTGCCCAAACATATCGGCGTCATCTTGGATGGGAACCGCCGCTGGGCGAAGTCGCTGGGTGCCACGGCCTCCCAGGGACACCGCGCGGGCGCGGGCAAGATCAGCGAGTTCCTCCAGTGGTCGGAGGACGCGGGCGTCTCCATCGTGACGCTGTGGCTGCTTTCCACCGACAATCTCTCGCGCGACGCGGGCGAGCTGGGCGAGCTGCTGCGCATCATCTGCGAGGCTGTGTCTCTCCTGGCCGACCAGGGGCGCTGGAAGCTGGCGGTCGTCGGCGACCTGGCCCTCTTGCCCGAGAAGGTGGGCGAGGACCTGCGTTCTTCCGTTGCGCGCACCGCGGACGTGCAGGGGATGACCGTCAATATCGCGGTGGGCTACGGCGGCCGACACGAGATCACCGAGGCCGTCCGCGCCATGATGCGCGAGGCCTCCGCCCAGGGACGCACCCTCGACGAGCTCGCCGACTCCTTCACGGACGCGGACATCACCGCCCACCTGTACACGAAGGACCAGCCCGACCCCGACCTCGTCATCCGCACCTCGGGGGAGCAGCGCCTGTCCGGTTTCATGCTGTGGCAGTCCGTGCACTCCGAGTACTACTTCTGCGAGGTGTACTGGCCCGACTTCCGTCGCGTGGACTTCCTGCGCGCCCTTCGCTCCTACGCCCAGCGCGAGCGTCGCATGGGCAAGTAGGCCCGCGCCACATCGCGCGCACGCAAACACTGAACGAGGCCGGACCCCGCTGTGGGGACCGGCCTCGCTCGCGTTGGTGGGGGAGCCGCCTCAGGACAGTTCGTGCGCCCAAGGCGGGTTCGCGCCCTTGCGTGACACGGTCACGTCGGACACGGCGCTCGCGCGGTCGATGATGGCGCGGGCCTGCTCTTCGGACAGGGAACGCAGAGCTTCGCGCGCGTCGGCGCCGCGCAGGCCCATGCCCCACATGGCGTCGATGATGCCGCCCATGAAGGAGTCTCCCGCGCCGACCGTGTCGACGACCGCGACGTCGCCCGGCGTCTTCGTGACACGCAGGCCCGAGGCCGTGGTGATGTCGCTCCCGTGCTTGCCACGCGTGACGACCACGAGCGCCGGTCCCATGCCCAGCCAACGATCCACGACCTCGTCGACGGGGGCGCCGCCTGTCAGCCACTCGATGTCCTCATCCGACACCTTGACGACGTCCGCCAGCGCGATGAAACGCTCGAGGGAGGCGAGGGCGGCCTCGGGTTCGCCCATGATCGAGGGGCGCGCGTTCGGGTCGAAGCACACGAGCGCGTGCTCGCGGCCGCGGGTTAGCGCGTCAAGAACGGCGGAGGCGCCCGGCTCGATGATCGCCGAAATCGAGCCCGCCTCGATGATCTGAGCGGTAGGCGGAACGGTGATTGGTGGAGCCGGCGCCCACTCCAGGTCGAAGGTGTAGGAGGCGGCCCCCGACTCGTCCAGGCGTGCCAGCGCCGTCGACGTGTGCGATGCACCGCGCGAGGCCCCGGTGACGTGCACGTCGGAATCGTACATGTGGAAGTCGATGAGGCGGCCGCGCTCGTCCAGACCGATCCAGGTCGCCAGCGCCACCGGGCGGCCGAGGCGACCCAGCGTCAGGGCGACGTTCGCGGGAGAGCCACCTGGGATCTCAACGGGGAAGTCGGGCTGCTCGTACGTGATGACGACGTCGATGAGTGCCTCGCCGATCGCGAGAATGTGGGGTCCAGATTGCACCGTCATGGTGTCTCCTCGCCTGCGGGGGTCAGTGGATCTACAGAATGTAGACTAGCGTTCGGGGGTCGGGGGCGTCGCGCGTCCAGAAAGACGCGCCTGCGCACCGTCCAGAATCTGAGAACAGCGCGCCGCCAGTGCCTCGCCGCGCTCCCACATAGTGAGAGTGTCCTCGAGCGGTGCCTGCCCGCCCTCGAGGGTCTGGACGATGCGCACGAGCTCGTCGCGCGCCTCCTCGTAGCCGAGGGACTGGGGATCGGGGAGCTGGTCGTTCGTGGTCATGGCAGTGTTCCTTTGGGTGAGAGGGTCCGAGGACGAGGCCGGGGCGGGCCGCGCAGGTCAGGCGTCGATAGTGGGTGCGTCCGTGGGAGGAGTGGGGCTGGTGGCACCCACGACTTGGGCGACCATGCGGCCCGACGCGAGGATGCCTTCGATGAGGTCGCCCTTCTTCACCTGCGCCGAGGAGGTGATGAGCGCGCCCGACGGGGTCTTCAGGAGCGCGTACCCGCGGTCGAGGGTCGCCTGCGGGGACAGGGCGGTCAGCGTCGCGCGCGAGCGCGTCAGCCGCTGGCGTTCGGACGCGAGGCGGCGTTCGATCGTCGAGCGCATCGCCGTGACGCGCTGCGTGAGGGCCGTTCGGTGCCCCTCGACGATCGCGTCTGGGCCTTGGAGGACCGGGCGCGACGCGATGAGCGTCAGGTTCGAGCGCTCCGTCGCCAGGCGCGCGCCCAGCGCCCCGCGCATGCGGGTGAGGGCCTGGGAGATGCCGTCGCGCTCTCGGGCGCGGTCGGGCACGATGCGGCGGGCCGCGTCCGTGGGGGTCGAGGCCCGGTAGTCGGCGACGAGGTCCAGCAGGGGAGAGTCGCCCTCGTGGCCGATCGCGGAGACGATGGGCGTGCGGGCGCCCGCGACGGCGCGCACGAGGCGCTCGTCGGAGAAGGGGAGGAGGTCTTCGACGGCGCCGCCGCCGCGTGCGATGACGATGACGTCCACGCCATCCATGGCGTCCAGTTCGGTCAGGGCGCGGCCCACCTCGGGCACGCAGTGGTCGCCCTGCACCGCAACCTCGCGGATTTCGAAGCGCGCGGCGGGCCACCGTTCGGACGCGTTGACGACCACGTCGTCCTCCGCCTTGGCGCCCCGCCCGCAGATCAGGCCGATCGTGCGCGGCAGGAACGGAAGGGGCTTCTTGCGCTTCTCCGAGAACAGGCCCTCGGCGGCCAGGCGGGCACGCAGCGCCTCGATCTGGGCCAACAGGTCGCCCACGCCCTGCAGGTGTATCTCTGCGGCCTGCAGGTTGAGGCGCCCCGAGCGCTCCCAGAACACGGGTTTCACGCGCGTGACCACGCGCGCGCCCTCGGTCAGCGGCGTGGAGTCCATGACGCCCGCCCACGCGGTTACCGTCATCGACGTGTCGGTCTGGAGGTCGCGCAGCGTCAAAAAGTGCATCTTCGCGCCGGGGCGCACCTTGTATTCGACGACCTGGCCCTCCACCCACAGGGGGCTCATGCGGTCCACGTACACCTTGATGTTTTCCGTTAGCCTGCGCAGCGGCCACGGATTATCGCGCGTCGTGTCGGCCGCCTTCGCGGCGGGCGGACGAGGCTGGGGCGAGCCGCCGGGAGGCGGCGCGGCGAGACGATGAGGCGATGTCACGTCCTTCAGCATGCCACAGGAGCGTCCGGGTCGCGCTGGCGCGCCACGCCCCTGCGGACGGCCCCCGCG